>QIJL01000220.1 GCA_003232435.1 Flavobacteriales bacterium
CATATCTATCAAAAATAAATGAAAATATCCAGTTTTAGTCGTATCGGTCTTGCAAAGGGTGCACGACAAATTTCCCTTTTTGGAAAAAACAGGCCATTTTGGGTCTGTGCCAACGGTCGTAAGCCGGTTCTGCCGTTATGAAACCCCAAGCGGGGCATGCCCTTTATGGCGTAAAAAAAGGAAGGCACAAAGTCCACGGAGAATGCTAGACCTCCGATCTTTGTGGCCTTTGTGAAAGACTCCGTAGCTGTTCAGCCGAAGTGCTTTCTCCCCCCCTTTGTCATTCCGAACCTGCCTGCCGGCAGGCAGGTGCAGGGATTCCTCGTGCCTCGGAATGACAAGAGAGGGGCTGAATAGTTACAAGACTCCGTGTCCTTTGTGGTTAAAAATGGGGACATGGAGACGTATAGAAATTTGAAATAGGTAAATTTATCGTGCACCTCTTGTAAATTCCCCAAGGTTGGTTATATTTAAAATCTTCGAAGAAAAAGGATATAATGGATAAAACCGCAAATCAGATGCTCGTTATTTTCGGGGCATCGGGAGACTTGACCGCACGAAAATTGATTCCCGCTATTTACGATTTATGTAAGGGTGGACACCTGCCCGAAAAATTTGTCGTGTTAGGGGTCGGTCGCAGCAATCTCTCGGATGACGATTTTAGAAAAAAAGTGTTCCTCGAAAGCAAGTATCTAAAGAATAAAATCGACGGGGAAGATGATAATTTCATAGCTGCTTTTGCGGACAAACTTTTTTATGAGGATCTGGGGAAGGATTATGATACTGATTATGGGGGACTTCAATCGAGAATCTCCGATTTGGATTCTAAATACAATACCGATGCCAATCATATTTTTTATCTATCGACGCCCCCAAGCCTCTACGAGCCCATTGCCGAAAATTTGGCCGAACAAGCGTTGAACGATGAATCAAAAGGCTGGAAACGTTTGATCGTAGAAAAGCCTTTCGGTTATAGTTTAAAAAGTGCCAAGGGCTTAAACGTAGGCTTACATCGTTATTTTATGGAATCGCAGATTTACCGTATCGACCATTATTTGGGCAAGGAGACCGTGCAGAATTTGTTGGTAACGCGCTTTGCCAATAGTATTTTCGAGCCATTGTGGAACCGGAATTACATTCATCATGTAGAAATCACGAATGCCGAAAGTGGAGGGGTGGAAAAGCGGGGAGGTTATTATGACAAATCAGGGGCTTTGCGTGATATGTTCCAAAACCATTTGCTGCAAATCGTTTCTTTGGTGGTCATGGAGCCGCCCATTGGTTCAAATGCCGATGAAATTCGAAACGAAAAGGTAAAGGCCCTGAAATCGCTGAGAATAATGACCGATGAAAAAGTATTGCACGACAGCACTGTTCGCGCACAATATGTTGCCTCGGTCATCGAGGGGGAAAATGTAAAAGGGTATCGCGAAGAGGAGGGAGTCGACCCTGATTCTACTACCGAAACCTATGCAGCGGTAAAGTTCTTTGTAGATAATTGGCGTTGGGCGGATGTGCCTTTTTATGTACGCACCGCCAAACGTATGCCAACGAAAGTTACCGAGGTGGTCATCCATTTTAAATCGACCCACCATCAGATTTTTAAGGATTCGGGTATGAACAATAAGGACAATAAATTGATTATCCGCATTCAGCCTGATGAGGGTGTTTTGATAAAATTCGGCGTAAAAGTTCCAGGTCAAGGCTTTAAGGTCGAGCGCGCCAATCTTGATTTCTATTATTCCAGTTTGGTCGAAAACCATGTGATGCAAGCCTATGAGCGTTTGCTTTTGGATGCGATGCAGGGCGATGCGACACTATACGCCCGAGCGGATGAAGTCGAAGCAGCTTGGGAATTCGTAGATCCGATTCTGGACTATTGGAGGAATTCGGATGCGAAAGTCTATGGCTACTCAGCAGGAGTCTGGGGTCCCGAGAATGCCGATGAACTGATAGAGGGTCTGGGCATGTGGAGAAACCCAAGCGCTAATTTGGCCGATGACCCCGGTTTTTGCGTAATTTGTTGAAAAAAAGTTGCTGCCCTCCTTTTTCAAGGAGGGGAACTAATAAAATGGTTTTATGCACAACAAGAAAGAGCTCGAAAGTTTTCGAAAGGAACTGCGAAACAATGCAACTCCTGCTGAAGCATTTTTATGGAAGTATCTGTCGAATAAGAAAGCAGAAGGTCGAAAATTCAGAAGACAACATAGCATCAACAACTATATCGTAGACTTTTTTTGCCCCTCTGAACGCTTAATTATAGAGTTGGACGGTTCAGGGCATCTAAGCCCAAACGGAGAAGAAAAAGATGCACGCCGAACTGCTTACTTGGAAGGTCTTGATTACAAAATAATACGTTTTGAGAACAAAATGGTTTTCGAGAATCTAGCATTGGTGCTTATGGAAATAAAGGACAATTTTGGCTGGAAGGATAAATAGCATGAAGCTCCCCTCCTTTTGCAAGGAGGGGAATGAATTCCGCTTTGCGGAAGAAAGGGGTGGTAAGACCCGAACCATTGGAAGGGCGGCAAAATTCGGTAACTGGCGCAAACGCTTGGGCCTTACCACCCCGTCTTCTTCACTTTGCCTACCTATCGGTAGGCAAGATCGAATCCACCTCTCCTTGCAAAAGGAGGGGAGCTACTTTCAGCAAATTTTGAAGCCTACTAGTTATTATGGAGATTAAAGTTTATAAAACCAAACAAGAAGTCGCCCAAAACTTTTCAAAGTATTTGGCGGATTTCATCACGGATAGAGAAGAGACCCACATCGCACTTTCTGGTGGTAGCACCCCTAAAATCGTTTTTGATGAACTAGCTGCAAATTTTAGGGCCGATATTGATTGGTCAAAAGTTAATTTATATTGGGGTGATGAACGTTGTGTTCCGCCAGATGATGATGATAGTAATTACAAAATGACAGTTGAACATTTGTTGTCGAAGATCGAAATTCCTGAATTTAACATCCATCGTATCAGGGGAGAGAATGGCCCAGAGTATGAAGCGGAACGTTATAGCGATTTCTTGGATGAGGTACTTCCGAAAGTAAATGGAATTCCCATTTTTGATTTGGTCATTTTAGGAATGGGAGATGACGGGCATATCGCCTCCATCTTTCCTAATGAAATCGAATTATGGGATTCCGAAAACTATTGCGAGGTTGCCGTGCATCCGGATTCTGGGCAACAGCGGGTTACTATTACGGGACAAATAATCAATAATGCTGAAATCATTTCTTTTTTGGTCACGGGAGAAAATAAAGCGGCAAAAGTATCTGAAATTATTTATGACAAAGAAATAGCGGAGAACTATCCTGCCCGTCTGGTGGCACCTGTAAACGGCAAGATCGCTTGGTTTTTAGATGAAGCTGCTGCGGCAGGAATCACTTCATCTCAATTTTGATATTTTCCTCTTTGAGCAGTTCCAAGTGCTCGTTGGGGTCAAAATTGCTCTCATCGAATTTGCTATCACGATCGAAGGCCGATTCTTTTTGAAATTTACTCCGAGTAAATCTTCGAATGCCGTTTTTGTCATTAACAAGTAATCCAGGGATGGGAACATTTTTTCCATCAGAATCTTTGGCAACCATTGTAAAATAAGAAGAATTGCAATGTCTTTTTTTGCCTGTCATCACATCTTCTGACTCCACACGAACGCCCACGACCATTGAGGTTCTGCCGGTATAGTTGATAGAGGCTTTTAAAGTGATCAATTCACCAACTTCAACGGGAGATAAAAAATCGACTCGATTTACCGATGCCGTTACACAATAACGTTGTGAATGTTTAGAGGAGCAGGCAAAAGCGATTTGATCCATCAAACTTAAGATATGTCCGCCATGAATTTTACCGCCGAAATTGGAATGGGAGGGAAGCATCAACTCTGTAATGGATACTCTTGATTCGCGAGCGGT
>QIJL01000262.1 GCA_003232435.1 Flavobacteriales bacterium
GTTATGATAGCTTTTAATCTATCCGGTCGAAGATCATGTTTTTTCGCGATCTTTTCTTCCGAGGCATCTCTAATTAAAACATAGTTGCCATGTTCCCAATGTCCGTATGAATTGATATTGAAATAATCCTTGAAAACCTTGAAATCATCGCCCAATAATGTCCGTAATTCTTCTTCCTGCCAAACATAATAGGCCCCTTCTTCCAATTCACCATCCTCCGTTAGACTATCGGCATCCAAAGAAGAATAAAATCCGTAGTTTTCATCAAGTAATTCTTCGATAACAAATTCTATGGTTCGTTCCACCGTTTCTTTATACAACGGATTTTTTGTGGCAGCATAGGCTTTGGAGTAAAGACTTACCAATTGGCCATTGTCGTACAACATTTTTTCAAAATGTGGCACATGCCATTTCGTATCGACGGAGTACCTCGAAAACCCACCGCCGACATAATCGAAAATGCCACCCCATGCCATTTTGGTCAAAGTTGTGTTCACATATTCAAGAATTTCTGAATCCTTTTTAACCGTGCCATAATGCATTAAAAAATCAAGGTTTACCGGCATCATAAATTTAGGAGCCCGTTTGTATCCTCCTAAAAAAGTGTCAAAATACCTTGACCAATTTGAAACTGCCTCGTCAATTCCGGCCAGGGCGACCAAATCTGTACCGGTTTTATTTTCGATCAAGTTTATGGTCTTAAGGCCTTCTGCCAGCTTTTCTGCGTGTCCTATAATTTTATCCGGATTTTTTTCATAGAGATCTGACAACTGTGATAAGATGCGTATCCAATCTTGTTTTTTGACATAGGTAGCTCCCCAGAAAGGCCGCCCATCGGGCAGGGCGACTATATTCAAGGGCCAGCCCCCACTACCGGTCATCATTTGAAGCGCATCCATATAGACCTGGTCTACATCGGGGCGCTCTTCGCGGTCGATTTTGATGTTTACAAAGTTTGAGTTCATGACCGCCGCCGCCGCTTCATCTTCAAAGCATTCTTCTTCCATTACATGGCACCAATGACAGGCAGCATATCCAATGCTGATCAACAATAGCTTATTTTCTTTTTTGGCTTTGGCCAATGCGTCATCGTTCCATGCATGCCAATTAACAGGATTGTGTGCATGTTGTAACAAATATGGGCTTGTCTCTTCAATTAGTGCATTGGTGTATTTATGACTCATGGTATCCGGTATTTGGGCAAATGTCCCAGAAGTTAAGAACAGAAACAACATGAAGGCGATCCTTGGCATTATTGAAAATAAAAAAGGCGCCCAAAGGGCGCCGAGATTTTACTGGTTAGCCCAATTAGTTTACTTCAAAAGTAATCTTTACGTTGACGCGATAGTTGTTCATCTTACCATCTTCAACGGTGGCGCTTTGCTCGTTGATGTAAACAGATTTTATGTTTTTCACGGATCTAGAGGCTTGAGCCACTGCATTGTTCGCAGCGTCTTCCCAACTTTTATCCGAATTGGCTAATACTTCGATAACTTTTAGTACTGACATTTTTAGTGTTTTTATGTGAAAGGGTAAGGTAGCGAAATATCGGCAAATCTCCCAAGGTAATTCGTGGAATTATCCGTTAAGGGCAACCACCTCGTTTACCTTATCGCCCATCATATTTTTCAACATGGTCTCTATACCGTTTTTTAGGGTGAAAGTTGAGGAAGGGCAACCACTACAGGCACCTTGTAAAATGACGTTGACTGTCTTGCTTTCTTCTTCGTAGGATTGAAAGAGAATATTACCACCATCGCTAGCTACGGCGGGTTTTACATATTCTTCTAAAATATCGACTATTTGCTGCGAAGTATCATCGAGATCAGAGTTTGCAGGTTTGACTTCTAGAGAATCATCCTTACCTGTTGATATTACATTTTCAGAAACCACTTTATTTCCTTCGACCAAAAAGTTTCGAATAAATTCACGAAGTTCCATGGTTATATCATCCCATTCAGAAACATCGTATTTAGTTACCGAGACATAGTTTTCATCAAAAAACAACTGCTTGACAAAAGGAAAGTGGAATAATTTTTTGGCCAGTTCAGAATCTTTGGCTTCGTCAATGTTCTTGAATTCGAAAGCTTGAGGCACGATTCTTTTGTTAGAGACGAATTTCATAGTTGCCGGATTTGGCGTTACCTCGGCATAAACTGTCACAGCCAAATTATTCGATGGTTCCTCTTCTATTACTATTGGTTCGCCTGCATTCAAATATTCGACTATCTGTTGGGCGACCTCGTCTTTTACATCGCTCCATTCAACGATGTCGTAACACTCCAATCCGATGAAATTACCTGAGATATATACGGTCTTGATGAAAGGAAGGTGAAAAAGTTGTTGTGCCAAAGGAGAATTTTTGGCCTCGTCGATATTGTTGTATTCGTAGTTTTTGCCCTTCGTGAGCATATGATTGGTCTCGAACTTGAGTATAGCGGGATTGTTGGTTTCCGAAACGGTAATATTAAACTCCTTCATTATGCGATGATTTTTGACAAAAATACAGTATTCCACTTAGTTAAATGGTATATAATAATGTGACATTTCATCCGTTATACTTTATATTTAGCCGAACTACTTGGTTCCCACGTTATTGTATGAAACAGCGACTACTGCTTTTATTTTCTTTGTTTGCCTTTGGCTTCTCGTCACAGGCCCAAGAAGGAATTCCCGTTTACTTCGATTATTTAGCCGATAATTACTATTTGGTATTCCCGTCAATGGCCGGTATTGGGCAGGGTGGGAAAATACGTGGTACGGTTAGAAAACAGTGGTTTAGCGTCGATGAGGCCCCGAATTTACAGACTTTGAATGCCCATTTTAGAATTGGTGACACCAATAGTGGGGTAGGAGCTACTTTTTACAATGACGCCAATGGTTATCATGCGCAGACCGGTTTCAAATTGACTTATGCCCACCATTTAAAATTAGGTGGCGATGCCCGTTATCTGAACCAATTATCTTTCGGACTGAGCCCAACGTATCTGCAGAGCAGCCTTGATGAGAGTGAATTTCGCTCAGTGATACCGGATCCGGCAATTATCGGCAGCAAGATCAGTCAGGGCTATTTCAATATGGATGTGGGTATGACGTACAGCAAAATGGAGTTCTATGCACACTTTGCCGTACTGAACCTTTTGGCAAGTGAAAGAAGTTTGTATCGTTTTGGTCGCGTGGGTGATGTACCCGTTATAGATAACCTAAGAAGATATTTGGCTTCTGCGGGTTATATATTCGGAAGGAATGAATGGCAGTACGAGCCATCTGTTTTGTTTCAAATGACCGATTTTACAAAAGAGAAAACTTTGGATATCAATGCCAAAGTATACAAGGATGTTGATTTCGGAAGAATTTGGGGCGGGGTTTCTTATCGAAGAAGCTTCGATGGTGCCCAATTTCAGAATGGAGCCGATTTTGGCGAGCAAAGATTGCAATTGATTACCCCGATAATCGGTGCCAACATCAAAAATTTCTTGGTGTCGTATAATTACTCGTACCAGAGGGGCGATATTCGATTCGACAATGGTGGCTTTCACCAAATTACTTTAGGTTATGACTTCGGTCAAGAAGAAAGAAAGTACGATTGCTATTGCCCCGCGGCTCAATAATATAAAAATGGGCCCGTCGTATGTTCAAGACGGACCCACCTAACACTACACCAACCTAAGTCCTCCCTTAATCCCTCCGGAGGAGGGAAACTGTTGCGATCAAATTTTGATTTTAAGAGTATCGAATTTTTGGTCTTTTGGCTAATTCTTGATAAGAATTTGTCCCCTCCCCTCTGGGGAGGGCTAGGGTGGGGACTCTACTCAAATTTATAACCCTTTTTGGCAGCCTGTCTTTTAATGGCGCCCAACATGGCGTTTTCTAGTTCGCCGGCCGAATCTTCTTTTTGGTTCT
>QIJL01000099.1 GCA_003232435.1 Flavobacteriales bacterium
ATGAAATGGAGGGCGAGAACTGGAATCAAAAATGGAACTTAGAAGAACCGGTGACCAGTTGGTACGGTATAAAGGTAGTCGATGGTCACGTCGAAGAAATAAATTTATTCAGGAATAATCTAAAAGGAAGCATTCCTGAGAGTATAGGAAGACTCGAAAACTTGAAATCCCTGAATCTGGCATTTAACAATATAAACGGAGAGTTGCCGGTAGTTATTACCGAGCTTATAGGCTTGAAAGTGCTAAAGGTCGAAATGAATAGGCTGAGAGGTGAACTTCCGTTGGAAATTGGGAATTTGAAAAATCTTGAAGAATTTACAGCATTCAATAATTTTATTTCAGGACCAATACCAGAGTCATTGGGTGAAATCGGAAATTTAAAGACCTTGAATTTATCAAGTAACAAGCTTAACGGTACTATACCACGTTCGCTGGGTAATTTGACAAAACTTGAAAGCCTCGGTCTTTTTGAAAATTCTTTAAAAGGAATAATTCCGAGACAAATCGGTAATCTGACCAAATTGAAAGAATTGGTTTTGGCCAATAACGAATTGGGAGGGGAGATTCCTATGGAATTCGGTCAGCTCGCTAGCCTTGAAGTATTTCAGATTCAGAACAACAAGTTCGATTCGTTCAAGATCTTACAGCAAATGGATACCCGTCAATTTTTAGTGTTCGATTATGATAAAGAAGATATAAAAATGGACTTCAAAGACATCAAATTCAGTAAGACGCGAATGGCTGATACTAAATTCGATGACGAAGAAAATAAGTAGTTGTGTGTAACTTTAGTTAGTTTGGTTAAAAAGGGGGACATAAATCGTGTCCCTCTTTGCATAATACTAAACAAAAAAATTCGATGAAAATATCAGAAAAACCGAAAAAATACGTTAAAGACTAACAATTAGTTCACTAATGAAGATTTAAAACTTGAATTATCGGCCATTTGGCCCCAAACTAAATACAAAACAAGTGAATTTCAGTTGTAACCCAAAATCTTATAATTATGAAGAAAAAACTACTTTATGCGTCATTTCTTTTCATTCTATTATTCCAAACTGCCGTTGTAGCGCAGCTACCGGAGAATGAAAAGTCAGCCTTAATTGACCTTTATAACGCCACAAACGGCGATTCTTGGACAACACAATGGAATTTAAAATCGCCAGCGGATCAATGGTACGGGGTTGATATCATTAACAATCATGTTGTTGGCTTGAATCTTTACAAGAATAACCTGGTTGGTACGATTCCTGCCAGCATCAAAAATCTTAAAAATCTTGAAGTGCTTGATCTAGCCTTCAATAGTCTTGAAGGAGATTTGCCTGCAGAAATCGCTGATCTTTCACAACTTAAGGTTGTGAAACTAGAGATGAACGGTCTAAAAGGAAAGCTTCCTGCAAACTTTACTGCGATGGAAGACTTGGAAGAACTTATCTTGTTCGATAACAAGCTTGAAGGTAACATTCCTGCAGGAATAGCTGAAGCCAAAAGCCTTAAGATTCTTGATCTTTCAAACAACTATTTCAACGGTAATTTGCCTGCAACTGTTGCAGAATTGACAAACCTGACAAACTTTAGTGTTGCCGGAAATAAATTGGAAGGTGAGATTAACTTTAGCTTCGACCGTATGAAAGACCTTTCTGAGTTAATGTTGTCTTTCAACAACTTTCGCGGAAAAGCTCCTCAGGGAATTCAAAAATTGAAAGATTTGCAGTTCGTTCAGCTTCAGGGTAACGGTTTTAGCTCGTTCGATAGTCTGCAAGATATGCAAAGTATAGATCTTGTCGCGTTCGACACAGACGACTTGCACTTGAACTTAAAATATAAAGAACTTCACGAGATAGATACTCGTATGGCGAATAACAAGTTTGAAGATGTAGAAGAATAATCGCTAAATCAACTGTCTTAAAAAAAGGGATGCGAAAGCATCCCTTTTTTTGTTACTACTTCACAATAAATTTAAGATACATTTAACCATAGTTGCATATGCAACTAATTGATTTTTGCATAGCTTAGCAGCATGAAATCGGAAGAGGTAGCTATCGACTTTGAAAAGTCCATCGGGCCATGGCTCGGGAAAACATCCAAGATTGTGGATTACCATTTGTTGGAAGCTTTTCAACAGTATGATCTCGACTTGAGCAAGGAGCAAATGATCGTATTGAAAAAACTGCACGATAACGATGGGTTGAACCAGAATGAATTGGCTTTTCTGACCTTTCGTGACAAGTCCTCATTAGCACGTTTGCTCTCAAAAATGGAAAAGAAGAAATACGTAACCAGAAGACAAAATACCGAGGACAAACGTATCAACGAGGTATTTCTTACAGAAGAGGGCAAGGCAATCTTTAAAAAGACCCGCCCGGTAATCAAAGATTTACTGGAAATAATGGAGCACGGAATCAGCCAAGAAGAAAAAGGCCAGATTATAAAAATATTGAAAAAAGTGCAATATAATTTCACACACAAAACCGCCGCTTTATAACTAGCATTATGAGAAAAATAATACTCTCCATTTTAGGTGTCCTTTTAATTGTAGGAGCCGTTTTTTTTGCAAAAAGAATCATTGATAATAAAAAGGCTTTTAAACCTAGGGCACAAAAGGTTGTAAAAACGGTTTTTACCGAAGTTGTTGAAAACGGCATTGTTCCGATCATTGTTCCCGCAAACGGGAATCTGGTCGCCAAAAACCGTGTCGAGTTATATGCAGAGGTACAAGGTGTATTTAGAAGAGGAAACAAGCTTTTCAAGACAGGCGAGACATATAGGGCGGGCGAAACCATAATTAGAATCGACGCCTCTGAATATGCGGCCAGTGTGCAATCGGCAAAAAGTAATCTATACAATCAATTGACCTCTATAATGCCTGATTTGCGATTAGACTACCCTGATATCTTTCCCAAATGGCAGGCTTATCTCAATGGTTTCGATATGGACAAGGTTACCCCGGCCTTACCCGGGATGGGATCTGAAAAAGAAAGATTCTTCATTAGTGGTCGTGGCATTTTGACCAGCTTCTATAATGTTAAAAATCTGGAACAGCGGCTCAGAAAATACCGGATTTCAGCACCCTTTAGCGGTGTGCTCACCGAGACATTAGTGACCGAGGGAACCCTGATAAGAGCCGGACAGAAACTTGGTGAATTCATCAATACCGACGTTTACGAATTGGAAGTTGCGGTAAGCAAGACTTTTAGCGATTTGCTGAAAGTTGGCGAAAAAGTAGAATTGGTTGCCTTGGATGATTCTAAAAAATACACGGGCAAGGTCTCTCGTATCAACGGTAGGGTTGATCAAGCCTCACAGACCATAAAAGCATTTATAGAGGTAAAGAACAGCGACCTAAGGGAAGGAATGTATCTTGAGGCGAACCTAGATGCCAAGGAAGAAACCGATGCCATCGAAATAGACAGAAGCCTCTTGTTAGAAGGCGATAAAATATTCGTGGTTCGCGATACTATTTTAGATATGATCGACGTGAAACCTGTTTATTTTTCAGATAAAAGGGTAGTGCTAAAAGACGTGCCCAACGGTACGGTGATTATGTCCAAACCGTTGTTGGGCGCCTACATCGGTATGGCGGTCAAGATTTACGAAGATAAATCAACGAATACCAAAAGATAATGCGAAAAGTAATCGAGTATTTTATTAGGTATCATGTTGCCGTTAACGTTATTATAATTGCCTTCGCAGTCTTTGGTATCGTAGGAGCGAAATCTCTGAAATCTTCGTTTTTTCCGCTCACTGACTCCAAGAATGTATTTATTGCCATTACCTATCCAGGTGCATCCCCACAGGAAGTCGAAGAGGGTATCGTACTCAAAATAGAAGATAATTTAAAGGGACTTGAAGGTGTAGACCGTGTAACCTCTACTTCCCGAGAAAACAGCGGTAATATCAA
>QIJL01000364.1 GCA_003232435.1 Flavobacteriales bacterium
TTAAATTCGACTAGATCGTTACCTCCAAAAGCTTTGCACCGTTTGTTTTTAGTTGGATTCTAGTTGAATTTCCAGAAACCAAAATGGTCTCACCTTTCTGGGTCTCCACTGAACCAAAATCGTTCTCGATAGTCGCCGAACCATCAACACACATATAAATTGTGAACGAATGCCTTTGAGAAACATCTTGTTCGAGGTCTTGGGAAAGATTCAGAAACCTAGTAGTAAAATAAGGGCACTCGACCATTTCGTTGATACGGTCTTTTTCATTAGAATAGAGCACCTTAAAATCATTTTTCTTTTCATAATCAATAGCATCCAAAGCCTGTTCAGTATGTAATTCACGAAGATCCCCGTTTTTATCTCGCCTGTTGAAATCGAAAACCCTGTAAGTGACATCAGAAGTCTGTTGAATTTCGGCAAGCATCACCCCTGCACCAATGGCATGTATTTTCCCGGTATTGATAAAAAAAGTATCGCCCTCCGCAACTTTCTCGTAATTCAAGAGTTCAAGGAGTTTATCGCTCTCCAATCTTTCAGTGTACTCTTCTTTGGAAACATTTTTATTGAAGCCAACAATTAAATTGGCATCTTCGTCGGCATCCATAATGTACCACATTTCTGTTTTTCCGAAGGAATCATGACGCGTTTTTGCCAATTCGTCATTAGGATGCAATTGTATCGAAAGGT
Organism: Flavobacteriales bacterium; assembly: GCA_003232435.1. Classification (GTDB taxonomy): domain Bacteria; phylum Bacteroidota; class Bacteroidia; order Flavobacteriales; family Flavobacteriaceae; genus Aurantibacter_A. The sequence continues at coordinate 691 of QIJL01000364.1, forward strand.
CTAGTTTTGCATCGATAAATTTTATGAGAATGGGAAAATCCTTCCCAAAACGTTGCACCACGCTCTTCCCTAACACTTCTTCAGGATGATCATTTATCAGATCTCGAAGAGATGTACCTGCCAAATCGCCATTTGAAACTACAGAAACATCCCCTTTGACGGTGGAAAGTTCCCAACTTTCGCCAGTAATATCGCTAGGGATTTCCTTTCCTAAAACATCTCTTAACTTTTGGCCGCCCCAAAGACGTTCTTTTAAAATAGGATGAAACTTTAAAGGATACATGCGGATTTAAGAATTAAGATATTGGAATTTAGATTTTGGAATTTGGAATTTGGAATTTATCCCGAGTAGCTTACAAAATTGCGTGGGGTCTCGTACAGTACTACTTCCAATTCTTTGGATGCATCAATATGAAGACGTAGTTTATTCCATATGACGACGGCAATATTCTCAGCCGTAGGGTTCAAATCCTTGAATTCGGGAACCTCAATATTCAAGTTTTTATGATCCAGGACATCTTCGATTTCGTTTTTAATTAAGCTTTTAAGAACTTTCATATCCATCACAAAACCTGTTTCGGAATCTATTTCACCAGTAACGCTTACCACAAGGTCATAGTTGTGACCGTGAAAATACGGGTTGTTACATTTGCCGAATACCCGATCGTTTTCTGAGTCGCTCCAATCTGCACGATAAAGACGATGTGCCGCATTGAAATGGGCCTTTCTGCTTACCTTGACTTTCGACATTTATATTCCCGTTTAGTTAATGTGATCATAGAATCTTTGAAAAATAATCTTGAACCAAGCCGTATACTTTTCAGGCGATTTTGAAATATCTTCTTTGATATCGACAGGTTTCATCCATTTCCAATCAGCCACCTCATCAGGATTAACTTTTGGTTCGCCTTCATAATCTCCCATCATGACATGATCCAATTCATGTTCGGTTAGTCCGTTGTCAAATGGAGCCTTATAAATAAAGGAAAAAAGTTCTTCAAGTTCGGTTTCAAATCCCATTTCCTCCAAAAGTCTTCTTTTACCAGCCTGTAGGTTAGACTCGCCTATTCTTTGGTGGCTACAACAAGTATTTGTCCATAAAAGAGGGGAGTGGTATTTAGCGGCGGCCCTTTGCTGCAACATGGCCTCCCCTTTTCCGTTCATTATAAAAACTGAAAACGCCCTGTGCAGTACCCCTTTTTCATGAGCTTCCATTTTTGGCATGGTGCCAACATCTTCGTCGCTCTTGTTGACCAAGATTACACGCTCTTCTTCCATAAAACAAAAATAGTCTGTTTATATCATAAAAAAAAGCACTACTCTAGGCTTGTAAAAGGATTGCCGGGATCGACGGAATTTTTTGAGAAGAAACGAAAAAATATGTACATAGATGTGCTAGTTCATTTTCTTTGGTTGGTCTACAAATTATTGCAAAAGGCGTCAATCTTAATTTTTTATCATTTACCAGTTTTAAAAGAAACGTGGTGATTTAACCCGGCCTTTAGACTTAATGAAATCATATCGTAAAACGACTTCAAAAGAGCCATTGTTGAAAACAGCTTTGCCGAGTTCGGTAGTCTCTTTGTCATACGCTAGGCCCATCATAAAATCTTCATTGATTTGAAACCCAAGTATTCCACTGAATGCTGCATCCCAGCGATATGCTCCTCCTATGATGAACTTATCGTTCATCATAAAGTTCGCCGATAGGTCAACTTGTAAAGGCGCGCCCTGAACGACCTTTGTCAGCAATGTAGATTCAACTGGAAAACATAACCCGTAATGAAATAGAGATTCATCTGTTCCTTAGCGGTCGATAATGAAGATTCGTCAAAGTAGGAAGTCTGCAGAATTCTTGGGACTGAAAGTCCAGCGTAGAACTTATTCGTACGATAATAAACTCCAGCACCAAAGTTAGGCGAAAAACGATTATCTATATTTTGTTGCAATGAGGGATCACTACCATTTGAAATATCTTGATTAAGCTCAGAGAATCGAACATCCAACAAATGAGCACTCCCTTTCAATCCGAAACTTAATCGACCTTCTGTAGAAGTATGAACAGTATATGAAAAATCTATATCAAAATAAGTTTCGGAAGTGGGGCCGATTTTGTCATTAACAATAGACATTCCCAATCCAACACCTCGATAACCGATAGGTGAATGAATATTGAGCGTCTGTGTTACCGGTGCTCCGTCAAGACCTACCCACTGTGACCGGTGCAAAGCAGCTATACTGATATGCCCTCGCGATCCCGCATATCCTGGGTTCACACTTACCGTATTGTACATATACTGGGTATACTGTGCATCTTGCTGCGAAAATAAACCACTAGTGTAAAACAAAGCTGGCAATGCCAAGAGTAGCAATGTCTGTTTCAATAGAGACGTATTTAACATATAAGCTTTCATTTCTCGTTATCTATTAATATATATATATCCTGAAAGCGACTTGCTATTTCCAGTATTATCTTGATAATCCAAGATGTAGAAATAGGTTCCGACCGGTAATTTATTGTTTTGGTCAATGGTCACCCTTCCTTCGGAGGTGCCGTCAAAGAAGTTGCCTTGAGTATTGTAGGCACTGGTAGTATATACCAGCACACCCCATCTATTGTAGATTCGAATTGTGTTTTCCGGATAGTTCTCAATACCTCGAATGGTCAAAACATCATGAATACCATCTCCGTTTGGTGTAATAACATTGAAAACTTCTATTTCATCACCAGTAAGATTCGGCTCCAGATATTCGGGTATTCCGTCACCATCACTATCGTCATTGGCATAGTTGCCATCACCGTTCATATCCTCGTTCCTTGAAGCTATGCCGTCGTCGTCGTCGTCGGTATCTCTATAATCCGATTCATTATCGCCATCTGTATTGGGCAAGTCGGTATAGGGATCGTCTATTTCGTCATTTACATCGATATCGATTTGTACATCTCCCTCGTAAGCATCATCAAGCCCATCATTGTCTTTATCAGATCCAATGAAAGTAACATCGGGGACGCCATTTTGATCGAAATCATGAGCCTCAATATTATCCGGGATGTTATCATCGTCGCTATCAGCATCTAAATAATCGGGCAAACTATCACCATCGGTATCAACAGGGAATAAACCTATAGTGCCATTATTCTCGTAAGCATCATCTAATCCATTGGCATTGGCATCCGTGCCACTTGGCGGTATGTATCCTGAAGTTGTTTGGGCCTCAACATTGTCGGGAATTCCATCGTCATCACTGTCTATATCAAGATAATCAGCTATTCCATCTCCATCGGAATCCGTGGGGTTGGTAGTTGGGTCGTTATCGGCATCAAGATTTAAGTCTTCAAAACTGTCGACGATTCCATCGTCATCACTATCAAGATCCGTTGCATCGGTCACTACTACGGTAACAATTGCAGTGCTGCAGTTACCTAAACTATCGCAGATGGTATAAGTAAATGTATCGGTTCCAATGAAAGAAGTATTTGGAGTGTAGGTTACATTGTCATCGGAAGGATCGTTCGGTGTGCCGTTATTATTGATAGTTACCGAACCATCTGTAGGATTCGTTGTCGTTAATGTTCCGGCCATTGGAATATCATTATCGTTGGCCAAAATATCAATATCAACAGGGGTGTCTTCGGCCGTTGCTACTGAATCGTCGATAGCATCTACAATAGGAAGCACATTTACGGTCACAGTCGCTGTACTACAATCGCCAAAAGTATTGCAGACCGTATAGTCAAAACTGTCCGGACCGTTGTAATCTGGATTTGGAGTATAAGTAACCATATCATCCGTAGGATCGTTCGGTGTGCCGTTATTGTCGATAGTAACAGTCCCATTGGTCGGATTTGTGGTAGTCAATGTTCCCGTAGTTGGAAGACCAGAATCGTTCGCATAAATATCAACAACGACGGAAACATCTTCGTCCGTGGTAACTAAATCATCTACCAAGGTTGCTGCCTCGTTTATACAGACGACGGTAAAGTTTGGTAAATTTTTACTATTTCCGGCCTTGGTAATCGTGGCCGTATAGCGCATGACAGTTTGAGTGGCTATAACCAGCGGTCTGGTCTGATCGCCCGTTACCGCCGGACTCCAACTCAGGGTAGCACCTGGCGGAACTGGATTTTGAGATATATCTAAAGTAACCTCATTGAATGGCGAATTGCAATTGGTTACTATAAAGTACCCGGTAGCATTCGAGCCACAAAGCGTTCCATCGTAAGTTGCAAAGTAGACACCTGGTTGGGTGACTTCGTAAAAGAAATCGGTTCCCAATACCGTGCCGGTGTCGGAAGCCTCGTACCATTGATAATTGGTTTCATCGGTACTATTGGGTGCCTGCAAAAGAAACTGTGCATTAGATGCAACAATCCCCAACAGTGTAAAAACAAGGCTGAGGATTAGCGTTTTATATGTGGTGGATGTCTTCAAATCGATTCGGGATCGTTTTAATGTTATCTTATCTTACAACAAACACTACATTGATCAAAGAGTTATAATCCGGTGGCGAACCAATTATGTCGTAGGTCAGCACACCATTGGCATCTATGGTAAACTGTGCCGGAGCCGTGTCGAAAACGGCTGGATCCGCATAGGTCACATAATAGTATAACTCCGTTCTACCATAAGTGGGTACAGCACCGGGCGCTCCAGTACTGCCTGCGGTCGGCGAACCAAACTGATCAATATATTCTTGATATAGATCCACCGTGCGGTTGTTACCGGTTGTTGAGGCATCTATCGCTATCGAAGGCGGATAAAAAATACGCGCAGCCTTTGAAGTAATCGGGGCAATTGCCTGAATAACTTCTTGGACGTTGGTTTCCAATGTGGGCGAACCAATTCCTCCTTCATCAACATCTATTGGAGTCCTTAGTGGAACCTCATCATCATATTGGTCATCAGTACTTAAGGATGAAAGAGGTACATCTAGGTTCCCTCCACCGTCGATCAGCCTTAAATTGGCACCTACAACACTAAAAGCGGTATTATATTCATTACCGATCACAGCATCAGCATCATCAACGTTCAATGTAATATTGTTACCCCCGGATATTGAAATATCACCTGGACTATTATCTGTTGAAAGAGTTTGATCATCTGTTGCAGGGTCTCCTTGTGGGCCCGTTGCTCCGGTTACACCTGTGGCTCCCGTAGCACCTTGCGGGCCGGTAGCACCTGTGGCGCCCGTGGTTCCTGTTGCGCCTGTATCACCCTGTGGGCCAGTTGCTCCTGTTGCTCCCGTATCTCCTTGCGGACCTGTGACGCCGGTAGCGCCTGTATCACCCTGTGGGCCGGTTGCGCCCGTGGCTCCGGTTGCACCCGTATCACCCTGTGGGCCCGTTGCCCCTGTTGCTCCCGTATCCCCTTGCGGACCTGTGACGCCGGTAGCGCCTGTATCACCCTGTGGGCCGGTTGTGCCCGTGGCTCCGGTTGCACCCGTATCTCCTTGCGGGCCGGTGGTTCCAGTGGCGCCGGTATCACCCTGTGCGCCTGTGGCTCCGGTTGCACCCGTATCTCCTTGTGGACCTGT
>QIJL01000461.1 GCA_003232435.1 Flavobacteriales bacterium
ATAATGCTGGAACCGATTTTACTCCTGCACTTTCTGCTTCATCTATTCGAGATTTATCATCTGCAAAGTTTACAACTTCCACATCTGATGGATTAATAAGGTTTAATATGTCTTGTTCTGCGCTTATGCATACTGGACAGCCCGCGTGATAAAAAATTGATTTACTCATTTTTATTGAAATTTTATATTATTTGGCATCATTGCCGTCGCAAATATAGTTAGTATTCCTAACTATTCGAATTATTCGTGATTTTTTTTCGGTTTTTGTTTGAAGTTGAGATTTTTGTGGAGCTTGCAGCTAACGATTTGAATATGGTGCGTTTGGCATTTGAATGCTCCAGATTTTCAGTTTACTACTAAGTTTCTTTATTGCTATCATCTTCATTTTTAACACTATTTGCCAAATGCACTATATTTTGTAACTGTTCAGCCCTCTCTTGTCATTCCGAGGCACGAAGAATCCTTGCGCCTGCTTGTTCGGGTTCCGTTTTGGGATCGGTGGCCGATGCCGGTATTGGCAAGAAGGCCCCTGTTTGCAGTTTAATACAGGTGAAAGGGAGTGTCAACGCTCCCAGGGGATTCCTCACTTCGCCTGCCTGCCTGCAGCTACAGTGTACCCACAAATATCAAGGTTTTTCTATGTGTTCCTTCCCCAAAAAGGGGAAGGTGGGTTTTTCCTTGGCCGATAGGCCCGAGGAAAAAGTCGGAAGGGGTTAAGGCCCATGCCATAATCGCCATGAGAACCTAACAACTATAATGAACCGTACCCAAAGGTGTACGGCCAACGGACCAAGCTTTTGGTCGGGGACAGGGGCTTTGACGAAAGGCTCGGGCTCGACCCCTTCCGCTCACGCCAAGGGGCGTGACCACCTTCCCCTTGTATGAACCGCATACATAGTTTACAGCGTACCGGACACATCCTTTACAGTATTCAAGTTAGTTCCAAATATCGGGACTATGCCATTTAAAACGAATACCGTTATGGAACAAAAGCTGGAATTTGTGAAACTTGCCCAAAAGGAGGACATCGGCCTGAGCGAACTATGCAGGCGTTATAATATTAGTCGACCTACGGCTTATAAATGGCTGTCGCCCTATCGTTTACAGGGAGGGGAAGGTCTTTTGGGGTTAAGCAGGCGACCGAAGAGCAGTCCTCTTAAAAGTAGTTTGGAAGTTGGGCGATCGGTGATCGCCCTAAGAAAGGAAGAGCCCGAACGGGGGGCTAAAAAGATACGCCGGTTACTTCAGAATGGGATCGCCTCGGGACGATATGGCATTGCCAAGGCCCCTGCATGCAGTACGATAACCAAGATTCTCGACCGTCATGGGTTGATCGACAGGGTATCACCGAGAACCGCGGCCAGCTATCAAAGCTTTGAACATGAAAGCCCGGACGAGCTTTGGCAAATGGACTTCAAGGGGCATTTTACCATGCTCGATGGTAACGACTGCCATGCACTTACCATAACCGATGACCATAGTAGATTCAATATAGGTCTGTTCGCCTGTAGCGATGAACGTCGTCCAACGGTCCGGTCCCGCTTAAGGGAGGCCTTTAAAAAATATGGCCTCCCACTGGCCATACTCTGTGATAACGGTTCTCCCTGGGGTAGCGCGGGGCAACATACCGATGACGGGCAAAGAAGCTTTGCCCGGATAGAGAAATGGCTTTTCAGGCTTAACATCGATGTGGTACATGGAAGGCCCTATCATCCACGGACCCCCAAGGAAAAGAAGAACGCTTTCATCGTACCTTGAAAAACGAACTGCTCAAGTATGTGAATATAAAAGACGTTCGAAATGCCCAAGAAGAATTCGATGTCTTTAGAAAAAAGTACGATCATTATAGACCGCACGAATCATTAAAGCAGGACACTCCGGATACCAGGTACAGGCCAAGTCCATTGAAATACCCTATGGAATTACCTGAAATAACCTATCGCCCGAACGATATAACAAGGACCGTGGACAAAAACGGGTTTATATACATAAAACAGAAAAAATACAGAATGGGAAAAGCATTCTCAGGTGATCCGTTGGCCTTAAGGCCAACGGATCGCAAACAAACCATAGAGGTCTATTTCTGCAATAAAAAGATAAGAACATTATATTTGAAAAGTGTAAAGGATGTACCAAGTACCCTGTAAAGGATGTGTCCGGTACGTACATCCCTGCCAGGGGAAGGAACACAAGTTTCCAACCTCCGCAATCGACCCACATCGATTGAAAAGATGTGGGTACACCGTAGCTGCCGGCAGGCAGGTTCGGAATGATAAATGGGGAGAGAAAGCACTTCGGCTGAACAGTTAATATATTTTTTGTTGGCGGTAGTTTATGTATTATCCATCTTTCTTTTTATCAGATAATCTAAAGAAAAACGACCTCCACCACTTATTATCAGGCTTATGTATGCTATTAAATAAATAAAACTTTTTTCTTGGAAAATAAAATCTTTTCCTCCATTAATTATCCAAGTGGCAACCCCCATTGTAATAATCAATGGAATACAACTCAACCTTGTTAATAATCCGAATCAGTACTGTCCGGTTAAAGACGTAAGACCGCTGCGCTACTAGATGTAAGACGTAAGACTAAATTGCAGCTATTTGAAAATCGATAGCTCTACCAGGTGATTTCTTAGCTATCCCTGAAGATTATATAAAGTTTCAAAAGCAAGGTGTCAAGTTTTGATTCAGCATTGATGCTTAATGATTACGGGCATTGTCTAAACTTTAAAAAAAGTTTACCGGACAACAATGAATCCGAATATTAAAAATAGAGAGCAAAAGAATTCTGCGAATATTACAAGTCCTAGGCTTATACTATTACCTACTCCTAGTGGGTCGGCAAATTCACTACTAAATTCAGAAAAATTTGCAAGTTTTGGATAACCGTGTAAATAGATCATTGAAAATGCTACTCCAACTCTCAAAATAAGAAGCCCAACATTGATACCTTGCCCAGTTCGATATTCTTTCATTTAAATTTCTCCAGAATAATGTTTCGCTGACCTCTCAAATTGTCGTTTTCATCTTTCGTCAAGGTTATTACATTTGAAAATCCTCCACTTCTCTTGACACTCTTTATGTATTTATCTGTAACTCTTGGGTCATCAGCGAACCATATTCCAGTAAGCCAATATTCTGGATAATTAGGCCCTTGAATGTTATAATGAATATGAGCTGGTTCACCTCCGTGACTATGGTAAGGAGCAGGGCGAATTGTTTCGAATTCGTATTTACCTTTTGAATCTGTTTTCATCCATCCTCTTAAATATCCGTGGTATTTTCCATTTCTTTTTTCATCCCCTTTTTTTGGATAAATCCCTTCAGTGTTAGTATGATGAATATAAACGATAATATCCTTCGCAGGAGTTTTACCGTCTGGAAGATATACTGTTCCTGAGATGATGAGCTTTTCTCCTAATTCTCCTTTTGGAGGAATAATTGTTCTCCAAGAAACATTTTCTGGAGCTTCTGAAGTCCCACACCAATTACATTTTTCTTGATTACTACTCTCTACAGGTGATGTTTGGTTTGGAACATTGTCAGGTTTGTTTTTTGGCTGCGAATAAGCTGCAAATACAATGTATAAACTTGTAAAGCATAGAGTTAATGTGTTTTTTTTCATATTCATTGTTCTTGAGTTTTCATATTACTTGTAATTGCCGCTAACGTTCTGTGTATGAAGCGTTTGTCATTTATAAGCATTTTACTTTACAGTTTAGCACTTGGCTTGTTAAATGCTAAAATGTTGAAATTCAGTACAAAACCGCCTGCCATGCCTCCGGTAGGTAAACCGGACGGGCAGGTTTCACGAATTTTCACAAATCCTCTTTTGCACGAATTGGAATTTGGTGCTTGGGATTTGGGATTTTAATGC
>QIJL01000407.1 GCA_003232435.1 Flavobacteriales bacterium
GCACAACAAAACACTTGCAGGCAAAAGACTTCAAACTCACCCCCTTAAAATATTGGAAAAGCGAAAAAAGCGGCGCAAACTATCCCGTGGCCTGGGAAATTTCGGTGCCGTCAGAGCAACTCACTTTAAAATCCTTACCGTTCTTAGACAATCAAGAGCTGATTACAAACAAGAGCACCCGCGTGACTTATTGGGAAGGGGCCAGCGAATTTAAAGGTGAAAAAAAAGGAAAGCCTGTATCAGGAAAGGGTTATATTGAACTGACGGGTTATGATGGTATTTTGAGAGAGTAGCGGTTGCAAGTATTAAGCTACAATGGGAGTGTTCATTAATTCTGTGTCAGGAGTTATCGTCTCGGTGTAATTTAGAAAATGGCGAGATCCTTATCCAGCTTGCCTTCAAAAAATGTGAACAACTGAGAAATAGTGAGTGACCAGCTCTGAACAGGCATCATCTATTTTTTGCCAGCATTTTGAATCCCGAAATATAAAAGCTTCAAGAGATTTTCCTTGTTCGGAAAAGCCCCTTTTGTCTTGGTCAATTTTCTAAATTGCCGACGCGCAGTCTCAATTTAAAAAAGCTGAAGTTATCAGCTTTGATTCTCTGACACAAAATTTTGAACACCCTCACTCCAATTGGTTTCCTTTTTGTTTGGGAATTCAAGATATCAACCCTAATAAAGTGTCTCTTTTTACGGTGCCAATTTTATTCCAGCAGCTTGACCATCGAGTCCCTTTACTCCAAGTCTGTTTTCTTATCTTCAAGAAGCTCAGGCTCTCCAACTACTTTACCTGGAGGAGCATGCGGAGTTTGGTCTTTTTTTGAGTGTAACAAGGTCTTCTGATATTCAATATCACGGGATATTACGTTCATTTTTGTTATATTTACCGCTGCTGCTAGATCCTCATTTGAGAAATTTGCTACGGTTCGACGTCCCTTAATAAATTTGTCTAAGTGATTTTGGATTTGCTCTTTCAGCAACTCATGCTTTTTCATATCCGTAATGTAGCGTTTCCCATTAAGCTCCAATGTTGCTGATTTGATCATAGATGAATAGATGTTTGCTGTTATATCTGAGTTGACGACCTTACTTTCTGTTTCGTGTGAATCGTTGATTCCTTTCCCACTACGGAGTACTGATTCACTGTATGTTCCGTCTACTTCAAAGAGAACAAGGTTTGATTCATAGGAGAATTCACCCACAAAATTTTTCATAGATGAAATTAAAATCTGGCTGAATAAAAGAACAATAATTCCTTTCCCAAGATCATTTAGTAGGAAATTGGAACTCAAAGAATTGAAAATTGTATACGCCCCCCAAATAAAGGACAGATGACTCAAGGCCGTTATGGCGGATGTCGGTATTTTAAGGCGACTCGAATGGTCCGTCTCAATCCGAATTGGGGAGGTTTCATATAAAATATGTCCGTCAAACCTTCCCTTGTCTCTGCTCCCTTCAGCAACTAGTCTAGGTTCCACTATTGGAGGGTAAGTATCGGAAGCGTATTGCTTCATCAAAGCCTCAAGACTATTGAATAAGCCTTTCGGGTGGAGTTGGGCTTGCCAATTAAGGTTCTCTCTTGTTGCCGAACTTTCAACCTCTTTTCTTGGGATCCTTAAGGTAATTAGCAGAGATATCGCAATTACAGTAAGTAAGATAGAAATCCCCTCAAAAATGAGCCAGTAAGTCACAGGAAAGGGCAGTTTCGGCAAAGGGAATTTATCAAGAAATAATGGAAAAAAGATTGCTCCTAGGATTAGGAGGCCCAAGCGATACCATTTGGAGAACGAGTATATTTTATCCGAAATTGTCCCTTTTGACAAAGAGCGAATTTTCAGGCCTGCGACAAACCAGACGGAAAAGAGGTAAAACGCAAGAAATAGGTTAAGCCATTCTATTGCTCCCGGAGCCGTGAGCTTAGTTAAGCCTGTGTATCCAGAAAATATTGTTAGGCCATAGATGAAAAATGCACCAAGAGAAAACAGTAGCGTATCAAAAAAAATAAGCGCGATGATGCGGATCCAGTCAGGTGTTTCTGATAGACGATAAAAAAAAGATTCTAAAAAGTATTGAACTCCCCTCGGTAGATGGTAGGTGCTGTTTATATTGTTCTCTAACATCGTTTTTAAGTCAGGATTGCAAATTTTTCGAGGCGTGTTTTTCCCGATGATAAATCGTAACATACGAAATATACCCCAACCCATATGGTGTAGACCAGAGATCAAAAGGATAGCTCCAAAAAACAGCATCGTCCCAATCAAAGCTCCTACCTTGCCTCCTGCAATTTGCTCCTTTACGCCGAAGAGGAGAAACCCACCAAAAAGAGATGTCGCAATTCCACTTATCCCATAGCAAAACCCCTCAAACTTAAAAGGGTTTTCATGATCAATTCGTTTAGACATTGAGATATCCTTATTCGTTGTTGTTCAGATGATAAATCTGGATCCCTGTACTCAAACGAAACAACATACTTCAATAATTTTTGAAAAAGATAATTTTTTTGGCGTGATTAGTCTTGGATCTCTTCAAAGTCTTCAAAGACATCCCTTTAAATTCATACAATATTATATATTGAGGATCGAACACATGTCTTTGATCCTCAAACGTCTTCGATCTGACTGATAATAGCAGGGGTCCCAATGTAGGTCACATATAAAAAAGAGCCATTGTTAAAAGCTTGTGCCGCTGTTGATATCTGAACGCCAATAACAGCGTTTGCTTCACTTGGCGCATGACCAATGAATCGATCTAAAATCTCCTGGTACTCATTCTTATTTCTATCAAATATACCTCTAAGTAATCCCTTTTTTGATATTTCGACCGTCCCCGAGACTTGAATCATCGCGTATATTTGTTTTATTTCTATCCCAATTGGCATTTGATCGGTACTGAAAAGTATTCTATCCATACATCCCTCCTTGGTTATCGTATATCTAGAAAACTAACAACCTAGTCGTGTCGTTGTCAGGTCAAGAAACCCAAATGCGGTCAATCTTTATATCGTAGATGCTGACCAGAAGCCCGTAGTTGAGTATTGTAAGGTGGGCTATATTTTGAGTTTTTTCGGAGGCCCCGAAGTGCTCCATTGCATGAAGTAAGAGAAAACAAGAAAAATGAATCCCAGACGTGACTTTTAGCATGTCTCGATAGACAGGTCAATCCCCCCATTTGAGGGGTGTTGTTCCAAGGAGTAATCTTGATACTAAAATCAGGTAAAGATGATGTCTGCTTTCCTAGAACGCCGATACTAGTGCTGATTTTTATATAGGACTTTGGAGAATTCTTTGGGGCTGTTGCTATTAACCCGGCAATTAAATAGACGATTTCACTCTTGTATAAAACAAGTAGTTGCTCAGGAAAAAACATGTTCTATTTAATCGCCGAGTTAATATATAAAAATAGTCCGAAAGTAAATAGATAATATCCCAAAAAGCACTGTATTGAAAAAATGTTGGGCTTTGATCAATCCTGGGGTAGCTTTCTCACTTTTAAGCTTTGAAAAAAATCGAGAATATGGGAGGGGGCGATTTTTTGCCTCCTAGCCTTCGAGATCGTTAAGAAATAGTCACAAAATGAGGATAGGATCCCGCTTCAAACCAATGGAGTGTGCTTTCAGGTACCCATATGCGATGACAAAATACAGGACGAACAGAAATGATTTCTTTAGATATCTCTTTAAGTTTTACTTCAGAAAAAAATTATTGTCATCCCCAGAGTTCTCCATTATTTTTGAGCCAAATTTCAGCACAAAAATTAGCTTCAAAAATAATAAAAGAGCGTCATTTGTAGGAAGTCATCGTCTCTGAGTGCGTAGAGAAAGTCTTTTTTGGATTGTTGCATGAAGGCGAAGCCTTCTACTTCGATCTTCCAGTGATCGC
>QIJL01000208.1 GCA_003232435.1 Flavobacteriales bacterium
AATATATGGCTTTGATCGAATCCCAGAAATACCTGAAGATACCTAAATCCAAACAATGAAAATTACTGTTTTGTACATAGCGTATTCCTTGGCAACTATGAGCTTGATCCAATTGGGTTTCCAAAATACGAGTTCCCAGGAAATAGTAAAAAATGTAATGGAGCGGCCACCTGAGTTTTTTACCTTGGAATGGAAGCAAGGGACCAAATTGACCAAAAAAAAGACCTTGCTCTTTATCGAAGTTGATTCTTTGGACTATCAGGATATTTCCGTTCTGGTCAATATAAAGGGCCAGCCCGTCTTATATGTCTCTGATATTTCAACCCCAGTTTGTGCAGATGGTGAATGTAGGGCAATGAATATTCGCTTGTATTGGTCGCTTTTGGGCGGTTATGCAGGTTTTGATAGATATCCGGGATTACCCCTGACCAAACATGACCATGATGAGTTTCAAAAAGAAGACTACAAAAAGCTTCATCTATTGCTCATGGATGGTAATTCCATCTTGAAAAGAAGAAAAATTGACGAATTGATCGAAAAACGGGAAGTTTTGGAAGCAGGCAAAGCGGATGCCATATCTGGGGCGACCATATCAGAGGTAAAAGAATCTGTTGTAGAAGGTGCGTTGTATTCTTGTTATACCGCTTGGCACATTGTTCATGGAAAGATCAAAGAAGAACTTAAAGACCATACGCTGCCAATGATGGACCATAACATTGTAGCACACATGTTGGAGAGCAATAATGCAAATTACCAGTTATTTGCATTAAGTAGGTTAAACGATTTGAAATATGAACAGAATCGGATAAGAATTTCCAATATTTTCGAATCGGGAATTCCTTTGGTCCGAGCATTTATCATAAAAAATTTACCGGAATTCTTTTGGAAAAGAGATGACCTACAAGCACTGTTTTGGAATAGTTTTGATAGGCTTGATGTCAATACCCGAAGCTTATTATTGGAGAGATTGACCAATGCCCCTGAATCTACGATGTTTAAACTTTCCCAACATTTACACTTAATGACCAAAAATCAACTGAAAATGTATTTGAGGGAAATAAAAGAAGGAGAAAGGATCAATTCAAAAATAAAAACGAATCTAGAACTCTTTGCAAATTCAGATATAGAAGCGCAAAGCTATTTGGTACAGCGATTTTTAGAACAAAAAAAATAGAGAACGAATCATATAATAAAGCGGTTCTATGTTGAATTGAGTAGGTAGTACAAAACCTGCCGGCAGGCAGGAGAAAATAATCGAGATATTTCAAAACAGTCTCTAAAGCCTTTTCTTTATTTGGCCATCCCCCGAAAATTATGCCCTAAGACTTATAAAGTACTAGTTTTACATATGTTTACAACACCTCGACTTCGCTCTGCACAAGGGGTTTTAAAATCGGAATACTTTTTGAAACGTCTAAAACCTGCCTATGGCAGGCGGGACTGCCTGCCTGCCCAAAATCGCAAATCAAAAATCACTTATAATCAAAACTTTATCAGTTCTATTTTTTTTTCGTTAGCCGTAAATTTGAAAAAACAGGGGATGCCTAAATAAATTATATCAAACGAAATTATAAGTAACTAACTACTGACCTCTATGGTCTTATATGGATTATTAGTGAAACTCGATTTTGAGGAGTCCGCCAAAGGCGGACGAACTCAAGCCCGCCTGCCGGCAGGCTAACCTCGCTTTTTCAGCGGGGTCTGGGTTTACTCTCTTTGGGTTTACTTCCCCCGAGGCTTGCCTCGTTTCATTTTCTGTGATGTTTGGACACGAGCCCGCCGTAGGAGGGCAGGCAGGCGGGCAGGTTTCACGAATTTTCACAAATCCTCTTTTGCACGAATTGGAATTTGGTGCTTGGGATTTGGGATTTTAATGCCTCGTGGGCTTGGGGCTTGCCCCGAGGATTCTTTACTTATGTTTCTTTGTAATATGTAAACACCTTATTATTACCTATTTGATATCGAATGACGCCAAAACACCCTAAATTCAAAATCCAGTTCTTTCGGGAGTGTGGGTTCGATTCCCACTTCGAGTACTTTAAGAAACCTCCAATATCAGGAAGGTTTTTCTTTTCCAAGGACTTTGTAAAACCTCACTATTGACCCCCCCAATAACTTTTCGGTGGCCGGCATAATAATGATTATTTGGAGTATGTTTTTTAGATAAACTCCCATTTACTATGTCCGATGTTGCTATTTTGCAAGAACAACTATAGAAAATTCTTATTGGTAATTTGGAAAATTGCCGGTAGAAAATCTCATTATGTAGAAGAATTAGGTTCTCACCACTTAAATTTGTTTAAAACCAGCTTACAGGAATATAATGAAAAAGTGTTTATGAATTATAAATCGACAACCTATGTCATTACAGTGAATGCTACTTCACATGAAATCAAGGAAGATTTGCTGAGTGGTTTGGATTTGATTCAAAACGGCTATAATGCGTTTCATTCACTCAATAACGATCGGGCTTATTCAATCGAAGTAATTAATGCTGACTTTTTGGAAAAAAAGTTGACATTATCTATAAATGGCAACAAGTATGAGGTTAGTATTGCGGATGCCCATGATCAAATGGTCAAAGAAATGGGACTACTCGAAAATACAGCCCAAAAAATGAATGAAGTTTACGCTCCCATGCCTGGTTTGATTATGGACGTCATGGTCGAGGATGGTCAAGAAATTAAAGAAGGAACACCCTTGATAGTACTTTCAGCGATGAAGATGGAGAATGTTATTCTCTCCCAAGGAGACGGAACTGTGAAATCTGTGAATATTAAAAAGGAAGATACCGTTGAAAAAGGTCAGCTAATCATGGAAATGAAATGAAATGAAAAAAATATTGATTGCAAATCGAGGCGAAATTGCACTCCGTGTTATGAAAACTGCCAGAAAGATGGGTATTAAAACAGTGGCCGTATATTCTGAGATCGACCGTCGTTCACCCCATGTAAAGTTTGCTGATGAGGCGGTTTGTTTAGGTCCGGCGCCATCGAACGAATCGTATTTGGTTATTGAAAAAGTAATCGAGGCGGCGAAGGCTACAGGTGCCGATGGTATTCACCCCGGATATGGTTTTTTAAGTGAGAACGCAGAGTTCGCGCAACAAGTGACCGACAATGGAATCACTTTTATAGGCCCTAGACCCCAGGCGATAAAAGTAATGGGCAACAAGCTTGCAGCCAAGGAAGCGGTCAGGGGGTATAAAATTCCTATGGTGCCCGGTGTTGAAGAAGCGATTACCGATGTAGCGGTGGCCAAAAAAATAGCTGCGAAAATAGGTTTTCCGATTTTGATAAAAGCTTCTGCCGGTGGTGGTGGAAAAGGTATGCGCGTGGTAGATTCCATTGAAACATTACAAGAACAAATGGATCGTGCAATTAGCGAGGCCGAAGCTGCTTTTGGCGATGGATCTGTTTTTATCGAGAAATATGTGGAATCTCCAAGACATATCGAGATTCAGATTTTAGCTGATTCCCATGACAATGTAGTACACCTTTTCGAAAGGGAATGTAGTGTACAGCGCAGACATCAGAAAGTAGTCGAAGAAGCACCTTCCTCGGTCCTTACTCCTGATATTAGAAAGGCTATGGGCGAGGCAGCAATGAAAGTGGCCAAGGCATGTGATTATGTAGGTGCGGGCACAGTTGAGTTCTTGCTTGATGAAAAGATGAATTTCTACTTTTTAGAAATGAATACAAGACTCCAGGTCGAGCACCCTGTTACAGAATTGATTACGGGAGTGGATTTGGTAGAACAACAGATCAAAGTTGCTAGGGGAGAAAAACTCCAATTTTCGCAAGACGACCTTTCTATTAATGGGCACGCACTAGAGGTAAGGGTGTATGCAGAAGATCCTCTCGACAATTTCATGCCGAGCATCGGCACATTATCCACGTATAAAAAACCAAAAGGTGAAGGGATACGCGTTGATGATGGATTTGAAGAAGGTATGGAGGTGCCGATCCACTACGACCCAATGCTTTCAAAATTAATTACCTATGGAAAGAATCGTGAAGAGGTCATTCAAAAAATGATCGATGCTATTGCCGATTACAAAATTGAAGGAGTATCGACTACGCTTTCTTTTGGAAAGTTTGTTTGCGAGCATGAAGCTTTCAGGTCTGGGAATTTTGACACCCATTTTGTAAAGCATTATTATTCCCCGGCAAAACTGCGAGAGCAAAATGCCGAGGAGAAAAGAATTGCGGCTTTGGTCGGCCTAAAACTCTTCTTGGAAAATCAAAAAGAATTAAAACTTCCTGAATCGGAAGTATCGAATTGGCAAAAAAACAGAGCATTTCAAAGCGATTAGAGGAAATTTTCACAATGAAAAATAAAAAGCAAATACTTGAAGAAAAGATAGCAAAAGCCCAAGAAGGAGGTGGTCAAGCACGAATTGACAAGCAACATGCAAAAGGGAAATTGACAGCTCGGGAGCGCGTACATTTTTTGCTAGACGAAGGTTCTTTTGAAGAAATGGGCGCTTTGGTCACACATCGGACTAAGGATTTTGGTATGGATAAGCAAATATTCTATGGAGATGGTGTAGTGACAGGTTACGGCACTATCAATGGTAGAAAGGTTTGCATTTTCGCCCAAGACTTTACGGTTTTTGGAGGTGCGCTCTCGGAAACTCATGCTGAAAAAATATGTAAGATTATGGATCTTGCCATGAAAACCGGGGTGCCTGTCATTGGGCTAAACGATAGTGGTGGTGCGCGAATTCAAGAAGGGGTACGTTCTTTGGGCGGCTATGCCGATATTTTTCATAGAAACGTAATGTCATCGGGGGTAATTCCTCAGATATCTGCCATTATGGGGCCCTGTGCCGGAGGTGCGGTATATTCTCCCGCAATGACAGATTTTACCTTGATGGTCGAGAACTCAAGTTATATGTTTGTTACTGGCCCGAATGTTGTGAAAACGGTGACCAATGAAGAAGTGACTTCCGAAGAATTGGGTGGTGCATCTACTCATGCAACAAAGTCTGGTGTTGCACACATGACTGCTGCCAACGATATAGAATGCATAGAACAGATCAAGCAATTGCTAAGTTACATGCCACAGAATTGTGAAGATGCCCCGACCGCGATTCCGTATGAATTGGGTGATGAAATTCGTGAAGGCTTAGAGGACATTGCACCGGAAAATCCGAATCAACCTTACGACATGCGTAATGTCATCAATGGTATCATAGATGCGGATACTTTTTTTGAAATCCATGCTGCTTATGCTGAAAATATTGTGGTCGGCTTTGCAAGACTTGGTGGTCAAAGTATCGGAATCGTGGCAAATCAACCAATGAGTCTTGCCGGAGTTTTGGATGTTGACAGTTCAAAGAAGGCAGCTCGTTTTACACGTTTCTGCGATTGCTTTAATATTCCCTTGCTGGTCTTGGTCGATGTTCCCGGATTTTTACCGGGTACCGACCAAGAATGGAATGGTATCATTATCAACGGAGCTAAATTGCTGTATGCTTTGAGCGAAGCTACAGTGCCTAAAGTAACCGTTATCACAAGAAAAGCGTATGGAGGGGCTTATGATGTGATGAATTCCAAACACATCGGTGCTGACTTAAACTACGCGTGGCCAGGTGCTGAGATTGCCGTAATGGGAGCTAAAGGAGCTAGTGAAATTATCTTTAGAAAAGAAATCGGTTCTGCGGATGATCCGGTCGCGAAACTT
>QIJL01000147.1 GCA_003232435.1 Flavobacteriales bacterium
TGGTCGCATTGCTAAAACGTTCCCAGATTTCTTCACGATGTTCTTTGGCGACCGGGCCGATTTCTTCCTTCCAGAGTTTATGAAGAACTTGAAGTTCGCGAAATGCTTTTCCGAGATCCTTTTCTGCAACTAGAGCTTCGGCCTTCTCTACGAATTTCTGCTTTTCCTCAAGGTTATGTTTGAAATCGAGATTTCGAAGTTCTCGGTTCAGGTGTAGAAAATCATAGAATATTTCGATATGATGGTGATACGTTCGCCAAACATCATTGTAATTGTTTCGGGGTACTGCTCCTGCGGTGCGCCAGTTTTGTTGTAGCTCGCGAAAGTTCTTGTAGGTGGTATTGATATCTTCCTCGACATTGATAAGCCCTTTGAGCTGCTCGATAATCTCTAACCGTTTCGCCAGGTTTTCTTTATGGTTTTTTTCTAGACCTTTGTAGTATTGATTGCGCTTTTCACGATAATCTTGATAGACTTCGTTGAATTGTCGCTTTGTGACGGAATTGTATCTGAAATCGACTTTTCTTTTTTGTTCTCTAAAAATTCTTGAAATTTCAGGTCGAATTCGTATTTGATGCCATCAGCATGTTTTTTGATAGCCTGTACTTTTTCATTGCGCACAAGACGTTGTAGTTCGCCTACCAGATTTTCCATAGACATGGAATGGTAGTCTAAAATCGGAATATGATGTCTTCGGTGATTGTCGGTGTCCTCGGCGTCTTCTGCAACCGACTCTTCGATTTCTTCAAGTACGTCTTCGGTGATTTCTTCTGAAGATTCTTCAGGGGTTTCTTCCAAGACTTCCTTTTGTGATGGAGCTTCGATATTTTATCTTCCTTTACTTCCGTTTTCGCAGCCGCGGATTCGGCGATGGATTCCTCTATTTCTTCAAGTACGTCTTCGGTGATTTCTTCTGAAGATTCTTCAGGGGTTTCTTCCAAGACTTCCTTTTGTGATGGAGCTTCGATATTTTTAGGGCATCTTCCTTTACTTCCGTTTCCGCAGCTGCGGATTCGGCGACTGCCTCGTTCAAATCTTGTTCCTTCTCTTCAAGCATTGCCCAATTTGTATATTATGCTTTGATCCCTAATGTAAGATACTAACAAGTGGTTGAACCACAAAAATTAAACCGTCTCTTTTTGAAACGGGTTCTAAATCAAAATGTCTTTTGACTATGGGTTTTTCTACGGGATGGAATTTTGAAACGTCACGAACCTGCCTGCCGCACGGGAAGGTTCCAGATTTCCCATGAGGCTTCCGCTTGTATTTCCAACATTTTTTGTCCATTTACTATGGAAGCTCCCCTTTCTTCTCCAGCTTTTAAAAAGGAAGTTTTAGCGGGATTATAGATCAGGTCGAAAATTAGGTGCCGCGTACCTAGAAAGTCGTACGGAATATCGGGAAGTCTTTCTATGTCAGGGTGTGTGCCGAGCGGCGTACAATTGACGACCACCGTGTGTTCTTGCAAGATTTTTTCGCTTAAATCAATATAGTTAAGTTGTCCCTCGTCAGGGTTTCGAGATACAAAACGGTGTTCGATTCCCATAGTTTTAAACACGTGGGCAATGGCTTTTGAGGCACCCCCCGTGCCGAGAATCAATGCCCGGGAGTGGTGCGATTTAAGATGTGGTTCCAGTGTTTTTTGAAAACCGATAACATCTGTGTTGTAGCCGATTAAATTGTTATCTTCAATCTTAATCGTGTTAACAGCTCCGATTTGAAGTGCCGTATCATCTATTTTGTTTAAATATGGAAGTATTTCTTGCTTGTACGGAATGGTGACGTTCAACCCCTTAACATCCGGATTGGCTTCTAAAAGGCCATCGAATTTTTCAATAGATTGCAGGTCGAAGTTTTCATAGGAATGGTCTTGCAACTCTAAATTTTGGAATTTTTTGGTAAAATATCCTCTTGAAAAAGAGTAGGAGATATTTTTTCCTATTAACCCAAACCTATGTTTTTTCGTTTTCACAACTTTCTAACATCTATTTTCTATTCTTCCCATACCAGTCTAGCACCAATAAAACACAAATTCCGACAACTACAAAAAAGAATGCCCACCAAGTCTCCGAATTCCCAAAATCCGGTAGGTAGCGCTCATAGTTTACGATAATTTCCTTTCCGTTCGAATCGAGCAGTGCGTTGCCATTTTCATCCACCTGAAAAATCGTTCTTTTCCATGGCCAGACTACCCCGAGCGATCCAGTAATAAAACCGATAATCACAGCAGTGGTGATGTGTCTGTAGTGTTTAAGTACGTAACCCAATAAATGAGAGAGTGTAACAAGACCCGTCGCCGAACCTAATGTAAAGACTACTAATATTTTCAGAGTCGCCAGACGTGCTGTATTCTTGACAAAACTGAAATCGCCTCGTAACATTTCTGCAGCCGTATCGTACAAGGCGTTTACCGAATCTACCAAAAGCAATACATAGTTACCCAATAAAATCAAAATAAAGGAGCCCGAAAGACCAGGTAAGGTCATGCCGGAAACACTTATTATTCCGCAGAAAAAAATAAAAATAAGATTGTCGTTCTCCCTAGCGGGGTTTAGAAAACTAATCGAAATACCGACTATCAAACCGATGATGCCTGCTGGTATTGTTCTTTTGTTCCAATGTTCGAAATCTTTTGAGATATAATAAATGGATCCCAAGACCATTCCGAAAAAAGCGGCCCAGACGAAGAGCTCTTTTTGCTCTAAAAAGTAATCGAGAACTTTTGAAACGCTGAAATAACTGACGAGCATTCCGAAGATGAGAAGCGAAAGAAATCGGCCATTTACATAGCGGTAAAAACTTTTGAACCTGCCGCTGAACAAAAGTTTGAAAGATTTGCCGTTTATCTTTTGAAGTGAATAAATGAATTCCTCATAAAACCCGCCTACGAAGGCCACGATTCCCCCAGAAACACCGGGCACTTTATTGGCCCCCCCCATACAGAGCCCCTTGATGACCAAAAAAAATCGATCCATGAAAGTTCGGGGTTCGTACATGACTGGCTATTACTTTTTTGAGGCAGTTCTTTCTAAAATAAAAATAAGCGAAAAACCGATGATGGCCGCGATGATCGCATACATTAATTGTGAATCCCCCTCATATGAAAAAGGAGAAACGGCTCGCTCGGCGATTATCTTTTCTTTATCGCCGTACATTCTGGTTTCCAAAATTTTTTTCCATGGCCATATTTTGTTCAGGGAACCGAGAATAAAGCCGGTCAATACGGCCAAGGTTATGTTTTTATAGTGGTCAAACATCCACTTGAGCAATCTTGCGAAGGTCAACATTCCGAAAACGACACCTAGACCGACTGTTATGATAATTTTGAAATCTCTATCATCAACGGCACTCAAAACTGTTTTAAAAGACCCTAAAAGTATAAGAATATAAGATCCTGAAATGCCCGGTAATATCATCGCACAAATTGCCAACGCCCCTGAAAAAAATAGAAAAGGCAGGCTGTCGGTATTTTGAGAGGGAGGTAGCGTGGTTATATAAAAGGCTACTACTGCTCCGGCCAAAAACAGTAGAACAGTTGCCAAATTCCATTTTTTTATGGCCTTGGCAACGACAAAAACACTTGCCAAAACCAACCCGAAAAAGAAAGACCATAATGGTATTGGATGGTTCTCGAACAGCCATGTTATTAGTGAAGAAAATGAGAAAATGCTGATTAGCATTCCTGAAAATAACGCCACAAGAAATTTGCCGTTCAGGGCTTTCCAAAAACTCTGAAAACCCTCTTTGGGCCAAAGACGAAATGTCTCGAGGTTAATATTGCTTATAGACGAAATGAATTCCTCATAAATGCCGGCTACGAAAGCAATCGTTCCACCAGAAACGCCTGGCACGATTTCTGCGATGCCCATGGCCATTCCTTTTAGGGTAATAACAACATATTGAAAAAGATTTCTTTGCTCCATTCAAAAAAGTCTGTGGAAGATAAAACGACAAAAATAACCTTTTATTCGGAAGTTTTTCGCACTCCGGTAATAACGTCGCGAACCCATTCG
Source organism: Flavobacteriales bacterium (assembly GCA_003232435.1). Lineage (GTDB taxonomy): Bacteria > Bacteroidota > Bacteroidia > Flavobacteriales > Flavobacteriaceae > Aurantibacter_A. Next base: position 4,014 of record QIJL01000147.1, read on the forward strand.
GTCTCACTGAACTGTGGGAATTCTTTTTGAAAGATAGGCAACTCGTCTAAGTTGTTTTTCAATGCATCGACAAGACTGATCCGAGCGTTTATTTTGTCGTCATTTAAAAGATAGAAGCCCGCTTTTCTGTAGGCAAGCTTTGCGCTGTCTGGGTAGAATTCCATTCCTTGGTCAAGAATTTGAATAGCGCTGTCGAAATCATTGTTATGTGAAAGTACGTTGGCCCATTTCAACCAGGTCTCAAGTTCTTTATTGCCCAATTCGACAGTTTGTTTATAGGCAAAATCAGCCTCATGAAAGTTTTTTAGTGCGTTGTTTATTTGCGCACACTTTTTCCAATATTCGGCATTTTCACCATCGATATTAATGGCTTTGTTGATATAGTATAACGCCTTTTTGTAATTTCTTTTTTTGAAATAAAAATCGGTAATAGCAAGCCAACCCTTATCGAGCAAGGGATCTTCGTGCACTGTATGGTAGAAGTAATATTTTGCCATTTCATCGTTTCTCAAACGTTCGTAACACTTGCCGATTCTGAGATAGGCGTGTGAGGTCGGATCTTCCATTTTAATGGTCGCCTCATAATTCTCGATAGCATCCTTGAACCTTCCTAGTTTCTCGAGCATTTTGCCCTTTTCGAAATAGGCCCCCATAAAGGTGTCGTCAGAAAAAATTGCGAAGTCGTAAGCTGTCAACGCATCGGCATACAACTTTTTTGCCGCATATTGTTTGCCCAATT
>QIJL01000542.1 GCA_003232435.1 Flavobacteriales bacterium
TTCCGATGTTATTATTGTACCAATGCCAGGCTTCCTCATTGATGGGTTCCCCAACGGAGCCCAAAACTTTTAAACTTGACAGATCATACTTCTCTACAAAGTCCAGATTCTCTTTGGCCAAGGCACGAATTGCGGTCGGGGCGGTATAAAACTGATTGACCTTATGCTTTTCAACGACTTCCCAGAAGCGACCATAATCAGGGTAGGAGGGAACGCCCTCGAACATGACCGTCGTTGCTCCATTTGCCAATGGTCCATAGACAATATACGAGTGTCCTGTAATCCACCCGATATCGGCAGTGCACCAATAAACATCGTCTTCTTTGTATTGAAATGCATTTTTGAAAGTGTAGGCCGTATAGATCATATAACCTGCCGTGGTATGGACCATACCTTTGGGTTTTCCTGTAGAACCGGAAGTATAAAGTATAAACAATGGGTCTTCGGCATCCATGATTTCGGGAACACAATCGGCATAGGCCTCATCCAGTAGTGGTTGCAACCATTTATCCCTTCCTTCTTTCATAGGAATATCAGTGCCGATGCGTTTGGCAACCAACACGTTTTCTACTCCAGGGCAATCTTCCAAAGCTTTGTCAACTATTCCCTTTAAATCGATTGATTTTGCACCGCGATAAGAGCCGTCGGAAGTCAGTACCAATTTGCAATCGGAATCATTGATTCGGGTAGAAAGTGCATTCGCCGAGAACCCGGCAAACACAACGGAATGTATCGCTCCGATTCTTGCACACGCTAATAATGAAATGGCCAACTCAGGAATCATCGGGAGGTAAATACAAACCCGATCTCCTTTTTTGATGCCATGATCTTTTAGTACATTGGCCATACGGCAAACCCGTTCATGCAATTTTCGATAGGTAATATGTTCGGCTTCTTGCTTGGGATCATTGGGCTCAAAAAGAATGGCGGTCTTATCGCCACGTGTGGGCAAATGGCGGTCAAGGCAGTTTTCGGTAATATTTACTTTGGCGCCTTCAAACCATTTGATTTCGGGTTTCGAGAAATCCCAACTTAGAACATTGTCCCACTTTTTACGCCAAACGAAATGTTCTTCGGCTATTTCTTCCCAAAAGGCCTCAGGGTTTCGAACGGACTTTCGATAGACTTGATAATACTCCTCTAAATGTTTGATGTGGTAATTGCTCATGCCTAATTAAAATGTTTTAGATTTCCCTTTTGGTTAGGTCCCGCACCGTATGATGAACTGTTAATATATCGATTTGATTTTCAGAAATATCTTATGGATAATTCTATAATTGCCTTCCAGTAGTTCTCGAATATTATTTTTATCATATTCTGGAACGGGCTTTCCAATATGTATTTGAGATTTTAAGATTTGCGTTCTCGATTTTATTCGCAAAACCTGAAGCTTTGCATATTTGACCGAATCCTTTGAAATATATTCGAAGATGTTTTTAAGATCATCTTTAGCGATCAATGTCCAATTTATTTGAACCATTTTTCGATTTCCTTATCCAATTCGGTTTCTGAAATGGTTTCCCCGTTTTCAGATTGGCGATTGGCCAATTCTATCTTTTCGACCAAAATAAGTCGCTCGATCAATTCGTCTAAGGAGAATTCATCGGGAAAATTTTCAATATGTTCTTTTAATCTTGTTTTGGTAATCATCGAATGTTTATTATGGATATTCTAAGATACGATTTTCCAAATATTCCTTTCCCAAAATTTTTAGGGTCAATGATCCGAAGCCTCTCCAGCCCCACTTGGGATTCGAATATCCTCAACGATTTCTTGAACATTTTCAGGTGGTGCGGGCGTAAACCGCATAACTGTAATTGAAACGATAAAGTTCACTAGCATTGCAACGCTGCCAAACCCTTCAGGGGAAATGCCGAACCACCAATCTTTTTCCAATCCGGCCACGGCTTCCTTGCCACCATCGAAAATTCCGAATTTAAATTTAAGCATGTAGAAGAGCATAAGGGAGATTCCGACGACCATACCTGCAATAGCTCCTTCCTTGTTCATTTTTTTATAAAAGATACCCAAAACGATAGCAGGGAAGAACGATGCTGCCGCAAGCCCGAATGCCAAGGCCACCACAGCGGCTACAAACCCTGGGGGATTGATGCCAAAGTATCCTGCAATAACGACCGCAACAGTTGCAGCTCCACGCGCTGCCCAGAGTTCTCCTTTGTCAGAAATATTAGGGACAAAAACTTTCTTTATCAAATCATGTGATACCGATGAGGAGATGACCAGTAATAATCCTGCGGCAGTTGAAAGAGCGGCTGCCAAACCACCAGCGGCTACAAGGGCAATGACCCAAGCCGGCAGGTTTGCGATCTCAGGGTTCGCCAATACCATGATGTCATTATCGATTGTCAGTTCGTTCGCCTGTTTGTCTGCGACGTATTGTATTTTTCCATCTCCATTTTTGTCATCGAAAGTCAGCAGCCCGGTAGTTTCCCAATTTTTGAACCATTCGGGCATCGAGGAATATTCTTTATTGCTGACCGTATTTATTAGGTTGGTTTTTGCAAATACCGCTACCGCCGGGGCGGTGGTATATAAAATGGCGATAAGCAACAAGGCGATACCGGCAGATTTACGTGCATCCTTTACTCGTTTTACGGTAAAAAACCGAACGATCACATGAGGGAGGCCGGCCGTACCGACCATTAAAGCCAAGGTGATCATAAAGACATCGGTCAACGATTTTTTGCCATCGGTATATTCAGCGAAACCTAGTTCTGTGGATAGTCCATTGAGCTTATCCAATAAGTACATTCCAGAGCCGTCGTTGAGCTGAGACCCCATACCCAATTGTGGGATCGGGTTCCCCGTCATTTGAATAGAAATAAAAATAGCAGGTACCATAAAGGCAAAAATAATGACACAATATTGTGCCACTTGGGTATAGGTAATGCCTTTCATTCCCCCTAAAACAGCATAAAAGAGCACAATGACCATTCCGATGACGACCCCGGTATCGATATCCACCTCCAAAAATCTAGAGAATACAACCCCCACACCACGCATTTGTCCGGCTATATAAGTAAAAGAGACGATCAATGCACAAATAACGGCAACGATTCGCGCCGTATCGGAATAATAGCGATCCCCGATAAAATCGGGTACGGTAAACTTTCCGAATTTACGCAGATAGGGGGCGAGTAGTAGTGCCAGAAGCACATAACCGCCTGTCCATCCCATAAGATAGACGGATCCGTCATAGCCTGCGAAGGAAATGATTCCGGCCATGGAGATAAAAGAAGCCGCTGACATCCAATCGGCTGCGGTCGCCATTCCGTTTGCCCATGCGGAAACTCCTCCGCCAGCAACATAAAATTCTTTTGTGGATCCGGCACGCGACCAAATCGCAATACCGATATATAAAGCAAAGGTAATTCCTACTAAAAGATACGTCCAGGTTTGTACGGTCATGAATATTGGTTTTATTGTCATTCCCGCGAAGGCGGGAATCTTTATCATGTTGGTTTTATATTTGTTCGGTAAGGGATTTAGACCCCTTAGCCTTCGACTGTGCTTCGATAAGCCTACCTGCAGGCTCGGCATCCCTCAAGGGGTCAATACCTATCTAAAAATCATTCGTTGTAGCCGTATTTTCTATCCAATTTATTCATCAAGCGTACATAAACGAATATCAAGACGACAAAGACATAAATGGAGCCTTGCTGGGCGAACCAAAAACCGAGTTTGAAGCCTCCGATTTTAATTTCATTCAGGGCATCCTTAAAAAGAATACCTGCTCCGTATGACACCATGAACCAAATTGCAAGAAGTATAAAAAGGTATTTTACATTTTCTTTCCAGTAGGCCGTGGCCTTTT
>QIJL01000642.1 GCA_003232435.1 Flavobacteriales bacterium
TTTTTGGCCACGAATTGATTTCCTGAAAATACTTTTGAATAATTTGAGTCCATAATACATTTTTTAGAGCATGTTGTTCATTTCTTCAATACGGGTCTTAAATTTTTTTAAAGTTTCCGAAAGAACTTCGATTTGTTCTTGGGCTTCTTTCCAATCTTTTTGTTCAACGGCGTCACGAACGCTAGTCAAAGTCTTGACTCCGTAACCCGTATAAAAACCTGGTGCATATATTTGATGTTTGAACCAACCTCTTTTAGGGAGCCCTGTTTCACTGGTCAAGGCCTGTTCGGCTACCATCAATTTTTTGTTCAGTTGGTTTCTTTTATCCGTAGAAAGCTTAGCGATGTCAACTTTAGAAAATGTGTCGATTGCCGTTTTTAATTCTGCCATTGCATTTTGCAAAGGAAGGTAATGATTTTTAAGACTTCCTCTATAGACTTTGTTGTGGAAATAGTTTTCATTTTGTGTAACGCTATCTTTATCTTGGCGTCATATGTTCAACGGAATCCTAATCAATTCTAATAAAGATGAAGAACACTAAGAAATTGGGTGTATTGCTCTTGTTTGTGACCACAGTTTTTGGCACTAGTCTGACAATAGCGCAGAACCTTGAAACTGAATTCGACAAAATACTTTCTGAAAATTACTCTGGAGAAAACCCGGGAGTAACGGCATTGGTATTTAAAGAAGGGAAGGTACTTTACAGAAAAGCTTTCGGAATGGCGAATTTGGAATTGAAAGTACCCATGAAACCCGAAAATGTTTTTGAGATAGGATCGATTACAAAACAATTCACATCGGTCTCGATTTTAATGCTGATAGAGCAGGGGAAACTTTCTTTGGATGATGAGATTACAAAATTTATTCCTGATTATCCGACCAATGGAAAAAAGATTGCGGTTCATCATTTACTCAACCATACTTCCGGAGTAAAAAGCTATACCGATATGGAAAGTTTTATGGCATTGGCCCGTCAAGATATGTCGCCAATCGAGATCATCGACCATTTTAAAAACGAGGAAATGGAATTTGATCCAGGGGAGAAATGGAAGTATAACAATTCAGGCTATATAATTTTAGGCCATATCATCGAGGAAGTTTCCGGGAAACCCTATGCCGAATTTGTATCCGAAAATATTTTCAAACCCCTAGGAATGAAAAGCTCTTATTACGGAAGTATGACACAATTGATTCCGAATCGGGCAACTGGTTATAGTCCGGTAGAGAGTGGCTGGCGCAATGCCGATTATCTAAGCTTGACCTTGCCATATGCCGCGGGTTCGTTGATGTCGAGTGTTGATGATATGTTGCTTTGGCACAAGGCTGTCCACAATAACAAATTGATTAAACCTGAGAGTAGGGCCTTGGCTTTTACGAATACTACTTTGAATAATGGTGACCCTACTAATTATGGGTACGGTTGGTCCGTAAGTGAAGTAAATGGCACCCCATCTATAGAACATGGCGGCGGCATTTTTGGCTATACCACTTCAGGAATCTACGTACCTGAGGAAAACCTCTATGTCATCGTTTTGACTAATCGTGATGGTTCTTCCCCCGCGGATGTTTCCGTAAAAATGGCGGCTCATGCCCTTGGTAAGCCTTATGCCGAAACTGACATCAAAATTTCTTTGACAGAAGCCCAATTGAAAAAATGGGTAGGTAATTATGCCTTCGATGAAGATGTATTGCGCTCGATAACTTTTGAGGATGGAAAATTGTTCAGCCAGCGTGAGGGCAGTGATAAATTGCCAATTTTCCCCTTATCGGAAAATAGATTCATTTTTGATGGCGGACTTACCACCTACGAATTCGGAATAGAAGAAGGCAAGAAAGTGGTCAATTTTTCGGCTCGGATGAACAAAAGCAAGGGTATGGAAACAGACAAAAAACCGGCTACCGAAAAAGAGGAAATTGCGATCGACCCCGAAGTCTTACCAGAATATGTTGGGGAGTATGAACTTGCCCCAACTTTTATAATCAGCGTTACAACTAAAGACGATAAACTCTTTGCACAAGCCACAGGGCAACCGCAGTTTGAAGTTTTTCCGGAATCGGAAGACACTTTCTTTTTGAAAGTAGTGGCCGCCAAATTGGTGTTTGGCAGAGATGATTCAGGGAAAGTGACCGATGTGACGTTATATCAGGGTGGACAGGAGATGAAGGGGATGAAGAAGTAGTCGTTGGATTGCTCGATTGCTCGATTCTTGGAAATTTTGGTCAGGTTTGAGTTGGTCGTCTGATTTTTATTCGGAATTCGAACTCTTGTTCATTCTCGTCCGATATTCTTTCTCACGTTCACAATCAAAATAATCTTGAATAGTAAACTTGCTATCTTCAAATTGTTCGGGAAGGATTTTAAAATGTTGAATGCGGTCGATTCGGAAGGCTCGATAATCTTTTCGCAAATGGCACCAAGCGATCAGTATCCATTTATTTTCCGTGGAAAAGATAAAACATGGTTCTATTTTCCGGAAAGAAATAGTCGGGTCATTGGCCTTGCGATAATTGATTTCTACATAATTGAAATGTGTAATTGCCAATTGTATCTCTGAAAGTGCATTGCTCGAAATGCTCTCGCGACGCACATCAAAAACATGTATTTTATTATCGAGCAACTCGCTTTTTTCCAAAACGGAAGAACGAAAAACCGACTTTATCTTTGTTAACGCTTCGTCAAAATTTTTCACGAAGGAGGAATCGTTCGAATTGCCGACCAAATGCTGGGCAGTGATCAGAGCGTTGGCCTGCTTTTCCGTAAATTGAACGGGGGCGACTGTATAGCCGTCCATTAAGGTGTAGCCCCGACCTTCAAGGGTAATGATGGGCACACCGGACTCGATTAGTTTCTGAACGTCGCGATAAATCGTTCGTACGCTCACATCATACTTTTCAGACAACTCGGGAGCCGTCAAAACCCGCCGAGATTTTAAGAGCGTCAAAATCGATATGAGCCTGGGCAGTTGTGACATAGAGTAAAGGTAACGAACCGCGGAAATATTCTTGATGAAAAGGATAACCGCAAAGGTCGCTAGGCCGACGCAAGGAACGTAAGGAGATTATTGCAAACATATTCCTTGCGACCATTGTGGTTAAAAAATCGGATTTTGTGTCTTATTTCACTATTTCCAAGAATGGAGGGCTATCTTATTGCCTTCGGTGTCCATAAATTGCGCCATAAAACCGTTTTCTCCTATATCGGTTTTTGGCATGACCACTTTACCACCCGCAGCTTCGACACGAGCTAACGGAGCACTGAGGTCATCACCACCATTTAAATAAACGGTCACACCTTCGGCTGAAGGGCTATAACCGGGCATTTCAACAAGACCGCCACCTACGGCATTGTTATCTTCGTCATACGGAAACATGCCGTATTTGCCCTCTGGCATTGGCGAATCTTTGATTTCGGTACCAAGTACCGTGTTGTAAAAACTTTTTGCTCTTTCGTAGTTGGTTGCCGGAATTTCAAACCAGTTGATTGCATTTGACATCTTTTTAGTTTTAAAGGTTAAACATACCGCAAAGATATCGCCGTGAATGTCAGATGATGTCAGGGGTGTTTTATTTGTAGAATTGTAACTGTTCAGTCGAAGTGCTTTCTCTCCTCCCTTTGTCATTCCGAACCTGCCTGCCGGCAGGTAGGCGAAGTGAGGAATCCCTTGGGAGTGTTGACACTACCTTTCACCTGTACACTCAATGCACATAGCTTTTCGGGTTTTTCGCTTTTTATTTTTCCCTGCCAACGCGCCAGCTGGCTCATTCGCTAAAAATGTCTGCAAGACATTTTCTTAACGCTCTGTCCTGTTAAAATTTTAAACCGTAGCTACGGC
>QIJL01000577.1 GCA_003232435.1 Flavobacteriales bacterium
TTTTCAAGGTTCAAGTTCATCGAGACTTGGCCGATTGCGGATGAGGTCTTTACCCACGTGCCATTTTTCCATGGAAATTTCCCAATGTATTACGTAGCGTTCATGACCTTTATTTTGATTATGTCTTCCGTAACCATGGTGCTTGCCGTTGATGCGGGCCACAAGATGAAAAAGAACGCGGTTATCTGGTACTTGTTACTGACGATTATCGGAGGTGCCATATTCGTAGGTTCTCAGGCTTGGGAATGGGCAACTTTTATCAAAGGTGATTATGGAGCCGTTGAAACCAAAGGCGGTAGAGTACTACAATTTGTAAATGCCGATACTGGCGAAAGGGCGGCTTTGGCCGATTTTGCCCAGACTATTCCGAGTTCACGAACCGAGCATGAACGCAAAAATGGGGTCTGGTTCTATAATGAAGGATACCAGCCAAGTTATAATTTAGAGGAAGTAGTTGCAGGGTTGAAGGCAACTCCGAATATTGTAATCCGTACAGAAACGATTCATCAAGAAGGAGAAAACCAGGGAGAGAAAACCGTGCTTAATCGACAAGAATCATTAAAAAAAATAAAAGATGGTAAAATGGTGGTCGAGGGGGCCAACCTGATTCGTAATGAATACGGCAGTAGACTATTCGCCGATTTCTTTTTCTTCATTACGGGCTTTCACGGCTTTCATGTATTCTCTGGTGTGCTGTTCAACCTTATCATATTCTTTAATGTGATTTTAGGAACCTATGAGCGCAGAGGGCATTACGAGATGGTCGAAAAAGTAGGACTTTATTGGCACTTTGTAGATTTGGTCTGGGTATTCGTATTTACCTTTTTCTATTTAGTATAAATTTTATTGTCACTTCCACGAAGGTGGAAGTCTGTTTAAAAATTTATTAAAGCATGGCACACGAACATAAATTAGAAATTTTCAGGGGACTGGTAAAGTTCAAGTCCAACATTCAAAAAATTTGGGGTGTTCTTATCTTTTTGACCATTGTAACGGCCGTTGAGGTTGTATTGGGTATTACGAAACCAGAATTCTTGACCAACAATACTTTTTTGGCGATGAAATTGCTGAATTGGATATTTATCATTCTTACTTTGGTAAAGGCCTATTATATCACTTGGGATTTTATGCACATGCGTGATGAAAGGAGTTCGCTGAGAAGAGTGGTAGTCTGGACTCCGATTTTCTTGGTTTTTGTCTTGCTTTTTTTCCTTCTGTTCGAAGCGGATTACATCTATGGGATTTTCAAGGACGGGTTCGTCGCTTGGAATTTCTGAGATGAAATTTGTTAAAAGAAAGTATTTTAAGACGGCACTAAGCCGTCTTTTTTTAGTGAACACCCAAATTCGGATTCGAATTTGGTTCTGTGAACTAATTCCGCCGACTTGTGCCGAACTCGGTTCGGTAAGGGCGAAATCTCTCGACGTTGTACAAATCTTCCGTGTATTAATTTCATTTGCAATTGGCTCGTTTGTATCTTTGAGGTCTTATTGTATTATGAAAAAAACCTTTGTTTTAATAACCTTATTCGTACTGCCGGTAGTGGTGTATCTTTTCTTTGCCTCAGGTGTGTATAATTTTGGGAAACTTCCTTTGCTTACGGAGAATGTTGCGGAAGTAAGTACCATTGATGATGGGGTGGTACTTTCTGAAAAGATAACGATACTGGGCTTTTTAGGAGAGAATATCGAAGTTAAAAAAGGAAATGCCTTTAATCTGAATCAAAAGATTTACAAACGCTTTTATAAGTTCAATGATTTTCAGTTTGTAATGCTTGTACCGAACGGTACCGAGAAAAAGGTCGAAGAGCTTAAAAAGGAATTGGGCAATCTTGTCGATATCAAAAAATGGAATTTTGTCTTTGCTGACGAAAATCAAATGCGAAAAGTTTTTGAAAGCCTTAAAACCGATTTGACCTTAGACGAAAACTTGGGTACACCCTATGTTTTTATAATCGATAAAGATAAAAATCTACGTGGAAGGGATGACGACGAAGGTGAAGGCGCTAAATATGGGTTTAATACAGCGTCGGTGGCTGATCTGAACAACAAGATGGAAGATGACGTCAAGATCATTTTGGCCGAGTATCGACTTGCACTCAAGAAAAATAACGCCGATAGAAAAAAATAGCGAATAGTTCATTTTTTGGATAATCGGTTTAACAAAAAGATTGTCCCCGCCTAAGGCGGGGACTTGAGGGGTGTTTTTCCCAAATGGCGAATTACATCGAAAGACATCGAAATGAAAAAGAAAAATTATTCTTACATCTGGGTCTCACTGGTTATATTGGTTTTCGGTATAATTTTCATACCAAAAATCGTCGACCGTGTCAAGAGCGGGACTATTGTAGAGAGTAACCGTATGAACGTTAAAAGTGGTGATGAAGAACTCTTTTATATCACCTTAAATGATCAAAAACGACGTGTACCATCATTTAATTTTTTGAATCAGGACAGCCTTCTGATTACTGACAAAGACTATCTGGGCAAGGTATATTTGGCCGAGTTCTTTTTTACCACCTGCCCTTCGATTTGCCCGGTTATGACGAAAAACCTGGTAGCCCTACAGGAAGAATTTAAGGATGTCGAAAATTTTGGAGTGGCTTCGTTCAGTATAAACCCGAGATATGATGCCCCACATGTGCTAAAGAAATATGCCGAAAAATATGGCATTACCGATTTAGATTGGCATTTGATGACAGGGGATCAAGATGCAATTTATGAACTTGCAAATAGTGGATTCAATATTTTTGCGGCGGAGGAATCGAATGCACCTGGAGGGTTTGAGCATTCTGGTCTGTTCGCACTGATCGACAAAAAAGGATATATACGCTCGCGTACCGATAAATTCGGAAACCCGATTATATATTATCGAGGTATGATTAGCGAGGAGCAAGGCAAAAACGATGAGGGTGAGACAGAGCAGATTTCTATATTGAGGGAAGACATCAAAAAACTTCTAGAAGAATAATATGGAAGATCTTGAACAAAAAGAAAAAAAAATCAATCGTCTTATAACTTTTGTTTCGATTGTTATTCCCGTTGTAGTTGCATCTTTGTTCAGCGTGAAACTTCCTAATGTCGAGCCCTTGTCTTTTCTTCCTCCCATATATGCTTCGATAAATGGAATAACCGCAATAGTGCTACTGATTGCGGTTTGGGCGATAAAAAACGGAAAACAAAAATTACATCAAAACCTGATGACTACTTGTATAGTACTGTCGTTAGCTTTTCTGGCCATGTATATTGCTTACCATATGACTTCTGAATCTACCTCTTATGGCGGCGAGGGCATTATGCGCTATGCCTATTTTTTTGTTCTGATTTCACATATTATTTTATCGATCGTAATTATACCTCTGGTTTTAAAGACCTATGCTAGGGCATATTTGAAAAAGTTCAAGGCGCATAGAAAGCTGGCGAAAATTACCTTCCCCATTTGGTTGTACGTTGCGATAACCGGAGTTGTGGTTTATTTAATGATATCTCCTTATTATGAATACTAAGAATTTCTTTGTGGAGCTCCTCCCTTTAGCCAAAGAGAGCCCGCCTACCGGTAGGCAGGGTGACCCTAACTATTTTGGCGGACGGAGGGTTTGTTTTTCGAAAACTCTTCCAACAAGTATTCTATTGTTCTTTTTTTTACTTCCTTACGAAACAAGGGCCCAATGTGCAATGTGCAGGGCGGTTCTTGAAAGTGAGGAGAACGTTGCCATTGCAGAAGGGGTAAATAACGGTATCGTATATCTAATGGCCATCCCCTATATCTTGGTAGCCGTTCTTTTCTACTTTGTTTATAGAGAGATGAAGTCTTCGTAAATACTTT
>QIJL01000411.1 GCA_003232435.1 Flavobacteriales bacterium
TATTCACAAAATGCTGGATCTGGGTTAAAAACCCGGAATAAAGAAAAAGGGAATCTTTTACGCCTAAGGTGAAATTATCTTAAATAATTTTGAGGTCGCAATTCATGAATAACAAGCCTATTATTCATGAATTGCGACCTATACTGCTTTTTATCGATTAATATTTTAAATAGATTTACCATCAAACAAAAGGTAAGGAATTCTACTTTACAAGCCCAGAAACTTGCCAAGTGCGTTGCCGAGAACATCAGCGCAATCAAAATCTATGGTACAATCGAGCAAAAATATGAAGAATTGATGATTCCACAGCTTTCTAAAACATAACTAAAAATATTAACCTATATATTTAAATTTCTTCAACATTGGATACAAAAAACCTCTGATGTAGTGGATTCCAAATAAGATAACTCTGCGAAATGTATCACTTAAAAACCAAATGCCAATGAAATAGAGCAAACTACAAACAGAGGTTATCTGACAAAGGTAAGATTCCTCGTAGAAGAAACACAAAAAATTTAATCCAAAAAAAACAGATAATGAAATTATTAAAATTAAAATCGCTTTTGTCAGTGACCCTTTTATTACTTATTTTTTCTTGTGAAAATGAGACCCTTGACGAGCCCGTTAACCAAGATAACTTGGATGGTTTTGTCGCTGATGAATTAACGGTACAAGAGACAACCTTACTTATTGGAAAATTACTTGGAAAAGAGAACGTTCGAAATGAAGTACTTACCAAAATGAGAGAAGCTGATATTGAAGGTTCCATTGTTTCTTTTTCCTATTTACTGGATGTAGATAATGGTTTAAGGAAATCAGAGGTTGAAGCAATAAAAGAAGGACAATCAACTTTCAAAAAGAGTTCTTCTCTATTCAAACAGGCATTGGTTAAAGAGGTCATTAATAACAGTGGGGATTACTCTCAGATTTCGGCAATGCTGTCTGATAAGAATATAGATGATATTTCATCAAAATCTCCAGATGGTGATTTTGCTGAACAATTATCCCAATTATTGGCAGATGAAGAAATGCAACTGTTTTTCCCTTATGAAGAAGAAAGTACTTCTGGAAAAAATGACGCCAATGATGTATTCATTACTTACGAACCACTTGAATTTGCAGAAACTAATGAAGCATTCAGAATTGTGCCCAACAGTTCTTCTGGTTCAACAGGTACTGTTTTAGAATCGATTGGTCAAATTGATAATGATTTTCTTGATCTGAATCCAGTATTTATTGTAGGTTTTACAGATAATTGCGATATACCGGGAAGGGATTGTGGTTTTCAACCGATCATACCGATAGGCGGTGGAGGTCCTCCTGGCGATGATAACTGTTGCGATATTGAATTACTAAAAAGAAATGTAAATCATGCAGACTTTTTAGAAGCTGATATTCTTAGCACCAAAATACCTGAGTTCAAAGTTGATGGCAAAGATTGGTTGGGCTTCGGAGCGACACACCAAAAATTGGAAATATGGAGAGGTTCGGTAAGTGCCAATATTCGTGTAAGCAATGGTCGAATAGTTGCTACAGGGCAATCATTTTTATTTGGTAAATTTAGATTTAGAAGAAAAGGAGCCAAAAAAGGATGGTGGCATAAGATAGATAGGAACTTTGATACTGATTGGAACATGACTGAAAATGAGCAACAATTTGCTGTTTTCTCTAAACACAAATTAAGAGGAAGTGCTAAAGTTGAGTTGGAAGCTAAGGTAGGTGCAGAAGTCACAGATGGTCAGACTATTATGGCTTCACCAAATCCAACGGCAGCTCCAACAGTCACAACAGAGGTAGAATCAAGAGGAGCAACATTAAGGCTTAAGTTTTCATTGTCAAGAAGACAAGTACTCAGTACTAATGTTGGCAATGGCCTTTCGCAACTGACAAGGACTAGCAATGGAATAAATTATAATGTTAAAAAAGAAGGTATCTTTCACTTCTATTTTAATCATTTCCATACTGACTTAACACCATAGACTTTTGAACAGTTTGAAAGTCCAATAGGCCGATAGGCCTTTGGGCTTTTACTAAAAAAATGAAAAATGAAAAAAAATTTAACATTCTCATTGGTAATATTGATAACAGGCAGTTTTAGTTCTTTGTTCGGTCAAGGGGTTGATAAACCTCTTAAATCGTTACTTTATATTTCTACAGGAAAAGCAATACATACTGATATGACTATTGGAGAAAAGGAATTTTACATTGGCCTAAACTATCAGAGGCAATTTAATAGACGTTTTGCGTGGGAAGTGTCTCTTACAAGAGCAAGTGCTAACAGTACCATTGATTTTTTTCAAGATGGACAAAGGGTTGTCCAACTTCTCAATTCATTAAGTTTTTCCCCAATTGGAATAGATTGGAGCAGAATAACAACCTACTCTTTAGGTGTTAAGGGCCATTACTTTTTCATCAGTAACAAAAGACATCGTTTTTCTTTAAATGGAGGACTTGGTTATTATACTTCTAAATCAAGTATACAAGGTTTTACAAGTTTCACAACAAATCTCGAAAATGGGGAGATTTTAGAAGTAACTACCCAAGAAGGAGAGGAAACGGTAAACGACCCATTCTTGACTTTTGGGCTTCAATATAATTACACATTCAAAAATGATATTTCATTGGGCTTGGGTGTTACGGGCTTCTTTGACCAAAGTTCACAGTCTTCGGTTTTAACCCAACCAGTTCTCGCAAATTATTTTGGTTTCGGGATCACTGTAGGAAAACGTTTTTAATGTTTAGTTTTAGAATGCTGATCAATTATTAGCTTTACGCATTATACCGAATATAATGTAACTTGATTTAGCCATTAAATCAGGAATTGAAGAGAATGCCATACAACGAATAGAGGCTGGGAGGATCAATCCAACAGTCAATACCCTATACAAGATTGTTATTGCCTTAGATATTAACTTCGTTAAACTCTTTATTGATCTCAAATAAGGGTTTAAAACCCTGCAATTTGATTGCAGAACTTTAGTGATGAGAAAGAATTTATATTTTCGTATAAATGAGTTCAAATATAAGAAAATATGACCACCCTATAATTTGCACATTTCTATGAAACAGAGGCTATTACGACCCTGTCGAATACCGAACCGAAATATCTTCTGTTGAATTTGTAACAATATCCATCCAGACAGCTCTACAGGTAGTCGTTGCCTATGGAGTGGGTGCACGTCTAACAAAAGTCTTTTGGCGTTGCTGAGGCGATATGTACCCAGGGCAGGATTTTCGAGGCCTTGGAGTGTCTACCTTTGATGGAACGAATTTTTCAAGTCCATAATTATAAATTTATATTATGGTAAAGAAAAAGTATGACAATGAATTCAAGAAGACCGATGAACAGCGATTGGCCTTTGCGCTAGAAAAGCACAAATATCTATTTCTCAAATTCATCGAACAGCCCTTGGTCCCTTTTGACAACAACCAAGCGGAAAGGGATCTGAGAATAGCCTGTTCCGCTTTTATAGCGGGAATAAAGGTCAAACAGAAAGTGTCAGGTTGTTTTAGGTCACAGGCCCATGCGCAATACTTTGCAACAATTAGAGGGCAAATCTCTACCCTAATGAAAAACAAATGGTCAGTACTCCAAAATATTCAACAGGCTTTTCTTGAGAACCCATATCTACCAACATAAAACGGCTGAACTGTTACAAAAGCATATAAGCATACCTTAGAGTTTAGATCCATTTATGAATTTACAGATAAATCAAGGGCTAAAGAGCATTTTACAAAATGGATAGAGGATACCTTTGAAAATAAATTAGAAACGTTTTTCACAACAGCTAATACAGTAACAGCA
>QIJL01000488.1 GCA_003232435.1 Flavobacteriales bacterium
TCAATTACTGTATTGGTTCCCACCAAAATAGCATGTTCTTCAGCGCGCCATTGATGCACCATTTGCCTTGATTTTTTATTGGTTATCCAGTAGGGTTCTGGATAAGATCTTCTCAAACTCTTATCGGGAGCGATAAACCCATCCGAAGATTCCGCCCATTTCAAAATGATATAAGGGCGTTTCTTTTCATGAAACGTCTGAAAGCGTTTGTGGTGTTCGCGGCATTCTTTTTCTAAAATTCCTGTAATTACCTCGCAACCAGCATCACGTAAGTTTTGAATTCCTTTTCCGGCAACTTTCTCGTGTGGATCTTTACAGCCGATAACAACTTTCTGAATTTTATTTTCAACGATCAAATCGGCACAGGGGGGAGTTTTTCCGTAATGCGAACACGGTTCAAGGCTCACATATAAGGTAGCCTTTTTGAAAAGTGATTTATCGTTGACCGAATTAATGGCCTTGACCTCGGCATGATTACTGCCATAAGGACTGGTAAATCCCTCTCCGATAATCGAATCCTTGTAAACTATAACACTCCCGACCATCGGGTTGGGGTAGGTGCTTCCTAAGCCGTTTTTGCCCAATTCAATGCACCGCAACATGTATTTTGTGTGTATATTCACTTCGCAAAAATAGAATATTAAACGGCACGGATTTTAATTTAAAAAATGCTTCTTCGAGAGATTAAAAATATTTTCCATTTGGAGTTGGATGAACTCTATCCGAGGGAAGAAGTCGATAGCTTTTTTTATCTTTTAATTGAACACTATTTGCATTTGGAACGCTTCATTTTGACAATGCAGCCTGACCTTATTATTTCTAAGGAGGATGAACAACCCTTGTTCGAAGGCCTTGCTCAATTGAAATTGAATCATCCGGTTCAATATACAATTGGGAAGGCGACCTTTATGGATCTGGAGTTGTATGTGGATGAAAATGTACTTATTCCAAGACCGGAAACAGGGGAATTGGTAAGATGGATTTTGGAAGAACGTGACCTGCAAAGCGTTGTCGACGTAGGAGACCTCCCTGTAGGTGTGGAAGACGAAAATTCGAAGACAAAAAGAATTCTTGACATTGGCACAGGAAGTGGCTGTATCGCTATTGCCTTGGCCAAGAATTTACCCAATATCGAAAGCTGCTTTACAGGTCGCCAAAAGAAATGCAGAACTCAATAAGGTGGTAATCACTTTTGTAGAAAGAGATATTTTAGAAGAGGTCGATATTGATGAAAAGTTTGATATTATTGTCTCGAATCCACCTTATATCAGGGAATTGGAGAAAAAGGAAATGTCTAATAATGTTTTAGAACATGAGCCTGGTTTGGCGCTCTTTGTTCCCGATGAAAATCCATTGGTATATTATAAAAGTATAGCGGAGTTCGCTTCTAAAAATTTAAATGAAGGAGGTATACTTTATTTGGAAATAAACCAATATTTGGCAAAAGAGACCGAACAACTTTTAAAAGAATATAATTTTAAGGATATTGAACTGCGAAAGGATATGTTCGGAAATGACAGAATGTTGAAGGGAAGAATCCCCTAGCCCCTGCCTGCCGGCAGGCTCAAAGGGGAACGTTATTGCGAAAACCGATCCACGTACAATTGAAAATTTATCAGATGTCAATTTGGAAATAACCTCTTGGGTGGCATGTTCCCTCCCCTCCAGAGGTGGAAGGGTTAGGGAGGGGATCATTCAAGGGTTTCCCTCCCTGTCTGGCCGGCAGGCAGGTTCAGGAGAATGACATAAATGGAAGTAACTATAAAGAGATTCACGCCCCTGCCTGCCGGCAGGGGTGCGGGAATGACAAGAATGAAAAAGTTATCTAGCATCGTCGTATTTTGTGGTAGTAGCGAGGGCAACGACCCAAAGGTCTTGCAAGCAGCTACCGAATTAGGTAAAGTTCTTGCAGAAAGAAATATTACCGTGGTTTACGGTGCCGCTAAAATCGGAGTGATGGGCAAAGTTGCCCGAGCGGCTCTTGACAATGATGGAAGGGTTATCGGGGTCATTCCTGACTTTTTGTTGTTACGTGAGGTTTTTCATCCCGAACTAAGTGAATTGATCATTACCGAAAACATGCACGAGCGAAAACTCAAAATGCACGAATTGTCCGATGGTATCATAACCTTACCTGGGGGTTTCGGAACTTTGGAAGAATTTTTCGAAATGATTACCTGGGCACAATTGGGGCTACACCAAAAACCGATCGGCATTCTGAACACAAATGGATTTTATGATGACCTGTTGAAAATGCTCAAAAAAATGGTAAGCCAAGGATTCTTGAAAAAAGAAAATTACGAGATGATTTTGGTTGATGACGATGTAGAAGGATTGTTAAAACAAATGGAAGAATATGTTCCACTTCCATTACCAAAATGGATTAAAAAAGACCAGGTTTGATTGATTTGAAAAATTACAATTTTGGGATTCCCCCTTTGAAGGGGGATTAAGGGGGATGTCCTTGAGAAAATAATGTTGTTGACAAATAGATTCCTCCTGCGTCGGAATGACAAATTCGAGTTTTGTCATTCCGAAATGAAGCGCAGCGAAATGAGGAATCTCACAATAGGGCAGGGATTCCTCGTGCCTCGGAATGACAATAAAATGGAAATAATAAACTGATTCCGGCCTTCTCCGGAATGACATAAATGGAGAAAAAACAACAAATAGAATCCTTACGAAAAGAACTTCGAGAGCACAACTATAATTATTACGTACTCGACGATCCGACAATATCGGACTATGATTTCGATATGAAATTGAAAGAGTTGCAGGCTTTGGAGGAAAAACACCCCGAGTTCTATGATGCGTCCTCTCCGACTTTGCGGGTTGGGGGCGAAGTGACCAAAAACTTTAATACGGTTGCACACGGGCAACGCATGTATTCGTTGGAGAATTCCTATTCCAAAGAAGACCTAACGGATTGGGAAAAACGCGTGCAAAGAATTTTGGGAGACATCGAAGTGGAATTTACATGCGAGCTGAAATATGACGGAGCAAGTATCAGCCTGACTTATGAAGACGGAGTACTCATTCGTGCGGTAACAAGGGGCGACGGATTTCAAGGAGATGATGTGACTACGAATGTAAAAACAATACGCTCCGTGCCGTTGCAATTGAAAGAGAACTATCCGGCAAAGTTTGACATTCGCGGAGAGATTGTTTTACCTTTTGAGGGTTTTGCAAAAATGAACGAAGAACGTATCGAAAATGGCGAAGAGCCCTATATGAATCCGCGTAACACGGCCTCGGGAAGTTTGAAATTACAAGATAGCGCTTTGGTCGCTCAGCGCCCGTTAGATTGTCTCCTCTACGGAATCGTCGGACAGAATACCGGAATTGAATCACAATGGCAAATGCTTGAAAAGGCTCGGGATTGGGGCTTTAAGATCCCGTCCATTGCAAAATTGTGCAAGTCGACAGATGAAGTTTTGGACTTTGTAGAACAATGGGACGTACAAAGACACGACTTACCTTATGAGACCGATGGGGTGGTCATCAAGATCAACAGTCTGCAACAGCAAGAAGAGTTGGGCTATACTGCAAAAGCTCCCCGATGGGCACTGGCCTATAAGTTCAAGGCGGAACGGGTATCCACGGTTTTAAATGAAATAACGTATCAAGTCGGGCGCACGGGAGCCATCACTCCTGTTGCGAATCTAGAACCCGTTTTATTGGCAGGTACGACTGTAAAAAGAGCTTCTTTGCACAACGCAGACCAAATAGCGAAATTGGATATCCGCGAAGGAGATACCGTATTCGTAGAAAAGGGGGGAGAGATCATTCCCAAGATTATTGCTGTTGATTTTACAAAACGAAAAGCGGACTCCAATCCTACCAACTATATTCCCGAATGCCCCGAATGTGGAACGGAATTAATCCGTCAGGAAGGTGAAGCGCAACACTTTTGTCCGAACGATACTGGCTGTCCACCGCAAATTACGGGGCGAATCCAACATTTTATTTCCCGTAAGGCAATGGACATCGAGGGTCTGGGAAGCGAAACAATAGAGTTGCTTTTTGCCAAAGGTCTAATTTCAAATTATGCGGATCTCTATACCTTGACAATGAAACAGGTCATGCCTTTGGAGCGTATGGCGGAAAAGTCCGCCGAGAATTTGGTTGCCGGAGTCGAGGCTTCGAAAAACATTCCTTTTGAGCGAGTATTGTTTGGTTTGGGAATTCGCTATGTCGGGGAAACAGTTGCCAAA
The DNA here is from genome assembly GCA_003232435.1 of Flavobacteriales bacterium. Classification (GTDB taxonomy): domain Bacteria; phylum Bacteroidota; class Bacteroidia; order Flavobacteriales; family Flavobacteriaceae; genus Aurantibacter_A. Next base: position 4,215 of record QIJL01000488.1, read on the forward strand.
AAGTTGGCAAAAGCCTATAAGAATATTGACGCTTTGATGGTGGCAAATATTCTTGATTTAGTTGCTGTTGATGAAATAGGGGAGCGCATAGCGCAAAGTGTGGTCGAATTTTTCGGCAATGAAAAGAATGTGGATATCGTAGACCGATTACAATCATACGGACTTCAATTTTCACTCTCTGAAGAGCAGTTGCAAAATCAGACCGATACCCTCAAAGGGAAATCATTTGTCGTTTCGGGAGTGTTCGAGACTGTTAGTCGCGACGAACTTAAAAAGTTGATCGAGAACAACGGGGGCAAGATCTCCTCATCCATATCTTCTAAAACCTCATATGTAGTCGCCGGCGATAATATGGGCCCAAGTAAAAAAACAAAGGCCGAAGGTTTGGGTGTGCCCATTATTTCAGAAGTTGAGTTTTTAGGGATGGTGAGATAATTGAAAAAAATGATAACCAACACCACTAATCGATTTTGGTTTGCACTTTTAACGACCTTGGCTTTTATCATTCGTGATAAACGAATGCGAAAGTGGTTTTGGGTGCCTTTTGTTATCATTTTAATCGGGTTTTTGTTGCCTCAAAATATGATTATTCCCGTTAAGGAT
>QIJL01000013.1 GCA_003232435.1 Flavobacteriales bacterium
TATTTGGAGTGACAAAATCTTTTTTTACATTATCGGCGATATAATAATATGATGTTTTGTTGAATCTTTCTTCTATGGCCCTATAGTTTCTCTCATCGGGTTTTTCAGAGCCGATTTCTTCCGAGATCACTATGTGATCAATATAGGTTGCTAGGCCCAATGCTTCGATCTTGTGCATTTGAGTAACTTTTCTGCCATCGGTTATGATGCCTATTTTAGCTTTTTTGCCCTTGATTTTGTCGAAGGTTTTCAAAACTCCTTCAAAAGGCTTTATATGCGGAACATGGTTACGGTAACTTGAGATCAGGTCTGTTTTGGCAATGTTGTAGGTTGTTGAAATATATTCAAAAGCATCCAGTTTATTTCGGTAGAGTGAAAATATATGGGCGAAGAGCTGTTGCCATGATTTGGGCTCTAGTTCTTTTGCGAATTCCATGTAGGCGGATCTCAGGTAATCGATTTCGTTGTACAAGGTATCGTCTAGGTCAAAAACGACTACGGTATTTTCGTCAGCTTTTATATCCATGCACTAAAATTTCATCGTCGTAACGGATCATCAATAAATTGTCTTCCCAACAATCGAACTTGTCATCGATTTCCTTGTCCAACATATACTCTTCGATAATCCATTTCGGAAAATTGGCCCCGGCCAAGTAAGATAAGGGATACCCGCCGCCAAACCTCGGGTTGATCTCTATACCGTAAATATCCGATCCCGATCTTTGTTTGAAAAATTGAGCGGTCAGGCACCCAACTGCACCTTCTACAAAATACAGGTTTTTTCTGATATAAGCGACCAATGCATTGTTCATGGTCAAGGCCTTGTACACTTCCCCATCACGTACCTCAATTCTTTTTCGGGGTACGGCACATTTGAGTTTATGGTCTTTGCCATAGTAGAGATCACAGGTGAATTCGTCATATTCATCATGATCTAAATACTGCAAGAACATTAATTTTTCATTGGCAAAATGGTAATCGGTCAGGTCTTCTTTGGTCCTTATCAAATAGGTATCGACACTTCTACTGCCATCAATGGGTTTGATGAACATAGGTAGGGTATAGTCCTTTTTACTGTACTCTTTGGCAATGGCGATATCGTGCGATTCAAAAAAATCATGAATCACCCGTTTATCCCTACATTTTTCGATAAAATCTACCGAAGCGACTATAGGTGCGATGTTGTTTTGTTCAAGAAGTTCCTTGTTTTTTGATAATAAAAGGAGTTCTGTATCAATGGTAGGCACCACTATTTTTACTTGATGGTCTTTGCAAAGAGCAATTAACGAACTTATGTAATCAGGGCTGTCTAATCGCGGCACTTTGAAATAGCCATCTGCGGCGTGACAGGCGGCAGATAATGCAGGGTTCGCATCTGCTGCAATTACCTTGGCCTTCGGATAGATTTTTTTTAGTTCTTTTTGAAATGCCCGTACCAAAGAAACACGTCTTCCGGCCGAAGATATCAATATATTCATTTGGCTAAATTATAAAAACTTCTGAAGAACTTGATGAACGGGTTGAGCAAAGATTTTCGATTGAAGATAAATGTGAGGCACGAGTACCCAGTTCCGTGATAGTCTTCCCCTAAAAATTTTTTGAGCGGATAGGCATCTATCTTTTCAAAATCCGATAGCATTTCAGGAATTTTATCGACCCAAATATCAGACTTCATCAAGCGTACCATCAAAAAGAAAACAAAAGATTGCTGTCTTGTTTTTAAACGTTTGATGCATCCTCTTGCATTTTCGTGTTCTGCCGGAATGGTTTGTATCAAGTCATGAAATACATGGGCAGCATTGGCATTGTCGAAAATCACCTTATTGTAATGTTCGGGTGCTTTGTTGCGCATTGCCGATGTTGGTAGAATACGGTATCTATGCACATCGTAATCTACATGGGCCATTCGCTTTGCTTTGACGAACAGTTCAGCGGTCAGAATCGCATCTTCCATCCATTTTCCTTCAATAAAGCGTATGCCCGTAGAAACCATGAATTCACGATTGATGATATACCACCAGATTTCGTTGTGGTACTTGATGTGCGAGATGTATGATATGCCATCCTTTACTTCCAACTTCTTGGGGCCAAATTCTATATTCGATGAATCAGGAAACCGTTTATGTACAACAGGCATGCTTTTAAAGGTAAGAATATGCAAGTCATTGCCTTCTATAAGGTCCAAGAGTGTGGTCAACGCATTTTTTGCCAAATAATCATCGGGATCTAAAAAGTAAAGATATTTTCCCTTGGCTAGGTCATACCCCGTATTTCTGGCCGCACCCACACCTGCATTTTTTTTGTCGATTACTATCATGTTCGGATGTTTGGCCGCATAATTTGTGGCCACTTTCAAAGTGGAGTCTTTTGATTCGTCGTTTACGATAATTATTTCATAATCTGACGGGTCGAGATTTTGGCCTAAAAGGCTGTCTAAGCATTCTGGCAGATACTGCTCCATATTGTAACAGGGTACGACAATACTTAGCTGCATAGTTTTAATTTCCTGTAAATATTTCCATAGTAGCACTGGTTCCTGAAGAGATATCATCTCTTTTCAACACTTTTAAAAAAGTGAGGCAGAAAATCTTAAGATCGGTCAAGAAAGAACGATTGTCAACGTACCAAACGTCATATTCGAATTTTTTCTGCCATGAAATCGCATTTCGCCCATTTACCTGTGCCCAACCGGTAATACCGGGGCGAACGAGATGGCGCCGTTTTTGTCTCTCATTATATAGGGGGAGATAAGAAACAAGAAGCGGCCTGGGCCCGATCAGGCTCATGTCACCGATCAATACGTTCAGAAGCTGTGGTATTTCATCCAATGAGATCTTGCGCACAAAATTTCCGACTTTGGTCAAACGCTCTGCGTCTGGCAGTAACTTTCCGTTTGCATCTTTTTCGTCGGTCATGGTCTTGAATTTAATAATCTTGAATATCGTTTCATTTTTACCAGGGCGGGCCTGTACAAAGAAAGCCTTGCCATTGTTGGCAATCACCAGTAGGATAAAAACCACAATAAAAACGGGACTCAAGATTATGAGGGCGAGTAACGATGTAGCAAAATCCAAACCTCTTTTAAAAAAACGTCGGTACATATATTTTGTTTCAATAGTGTCCGATATCCAATAAAAGATATAAGACCGCTGCGCTAAAAGAAAAAAGACCTGATCGTAACCAATTGACCACCCTTTTTATTAAGCACCCTCCTACGGCGGGCAGGCTTGTCCGCCGTAGGAGGAAAAACAAGTATTGATAAAAACAGAATAGTCGAGTATTTTCGAAATTTCAAAAAAGCAAGGGCTGAATTTTCAAAAAACGTTGAAACCCTTTATATACTTGTGATTTCAGCTTACAGACTATTTCTTATCGGACAACAATGATTTTATTTGGCAAAACAATCGCAAATTATTGATTATATCCTATAAACACGAATACTATGGATTAAATGCAATTAATTATGATTAAGAGCCTGTTTAAATTTCGTTTTTGAAATTTGTTATACACTATTTTTTCGTCGAACGAGGCATCAAAAACGGAGTTTGGCAGTGCCAAATGAGTGTTTTAGAAACAAAAAGTGGCGGAAAAAGAGCCGTAACAAAACCGAAGGATGAAATTTAAACAGGCTCTAAGGGAAGTTTTTTGTTTGGTCAGCTCGTTTTGATTCCCAAAGAACTATTGGGTGTCGTTCAAACAGCTTTCTTATACCATTCATAAATTTTCGCGACACCATCTTTTAAATCGATTTTGTGCTTCCAGCCCAGAGCGTTGAGCTTGCTGACGTCGGT
>QIJL01000568.1 GCA_003232435.1 Flavobacteriales bacterium
CCTTTTCGTAGAATGTCTGCACGGCATCGATCGAGGTGTATGAACTTGCTCCCAATTGCAATGCTTTTTCTTTGATGCTGGCGATTTCTTCCGAAGAAAATCCACCTGTATTCACACTTACCGCGTGTACTTCAAATCCTTTTTCCTTTGAAAGGTATTTGGCGCAGTAGGAGGTATCGAGGCCGCCGCTATATGCTAGAACTAATTTTTTCATATCATCAACATTCTGGTTAAGAGAATAGAGAATAGAGAATAGAATATAGAGAATAGAACATAGACTTTTTATCTCTTCTCTTTTTTCTCTATTCTATCTTATATTTTCTCTTTTCTCTCTATTCTACTCTCTTTTTCCTCTCTATTCTATTTTCTTTTTTTTAGGAATATACTTTCCTTTATACTCTTTAATCTCTGAAATGTTTTACTATTTGGCCTTTTCGTTGTTGCTGTTTTTGCATTGACTTTTGAGTCGTACAGCATTCCCGTGCAGAGGCACATTTTGCGCTCGGTTCGCGTCAAGACATCAAAATTTTTGCAAGTCTGACAACCCTTCCAGAATTCAGGGTCGTCTGTCAATTCTGAAAATGTTACCGGTTTGTAACCCAATTCATAATTGATTTTCATGACAGCGAGTCCGGTCGTAATCCCGAATATTTTTGCTCCGGGAAATTTAGTGGCGGAAAGCTCAAAAATTTCCTTTTTGATTTTTTTTGCCAACCCTTGATTTCTGTATTCAGGGTGTACTATCAAACCCGAATTCGCGACATATTTCTCATGCCCCCAAACCTCGATGTAACAGAAGCCGGCAAATTTGTTGCCATCCAAAGCGATGACCGCATTGCCGTTCTCCAGTTTTTTATGAATGTATTCCGGAGTTCGTTTTGCAATGCCCGTACCGCGCACTTTAGCAGATTCCGTAATGGTATCCGAAATTATCTGGGCGTATTTAAAATGTGATTCGCTAGCAACTACAATGTCCATTGCTACGGTGTTTAATTTGAAAATTCTCAATGTATTTTGAAGGTATTTCGGAAATGGACTCACCTATTTCCATAGTAGAAATGCACCCTTACGGGCGACGGCGACGTGGGAAGAACGGACGTGCGATAAAAGCGAATATGTAATTTTGCTCTTGCATTAAGAGTCAAATGTACAAATTATATCGAGTTGACCACATTTGCGGTCCTATTTTTTCGAAAAAACGGATTTTGCTTATTCAGTTTGAAGATTTCGTAGCAGATGAACCCAATTACCGAAATATATTCAATGGCGAGTAACCAAAGATTTTCTTCAAAGTCGGTTTGAGCATATGCATAGTAACTTAAGATGACCATTCCCGACCATATAATCGGGAATCGAAAGTCAGTGAAAATACACAAGGGCAAAAGGAAAATAATGTACCAAGGGTGTACGGTCGTACTCATAAAATAATAGATGGTCAATACCCACAGCATTGCCACAATCAGGCCTTTTAGATTCTTATCGACTTTCAAAAAAGCAAACAGCATTACAATTGCAATGGTAATATATGGAGTAACCTTCCCATAGCTTTTTATAAACTCCCATGGCTTTTGGTCGAAGTATACCGCAATTTTTTCGATAAGATTATAGGGCCCTGCATTGAATTCAAAGTTTGAAAACCACAGTCCGACTGTTTGCGAATAATTATTTATGAATTCGGAAGAGTAAAATGGAAGCAAAAGTGCAAAGGAAGCACCACCGACAATAAAATAAAACAGCACACTTTTTTTCAGCCCAAGATATTTCAGGAAAAGCGGAAGAAACATCAATGGCACCAATTTCATACTAATGGCCAGTGCATAGGGTATGGCCGCCAACAGCCATTTTTTGACTGAAAGTAGATATAATGCCCAAACAAAGAAGAACAGCATGACGCCTTCGAAATGAAGATTTCCGGTAAGCTCGATAAGTACAAGCGGATTCAAAAAATACCAAAAAATCAGATGGGGCGATTGGTTGAGATTGCGCAATAATTTCCTTCCGAAATAAAAAATACCCAAATCCGCAAAAATGATAATAACGCGCATGACGATTACCGACCCTAAAATTGATTTTCCGCCCAAAAGGGTGGCCATAGCAAAAAATAATTGATTCATCGGGGGGTAATTGCTGAAATGCTTTGCGCTAAGACTTCCCATGCCATCGTAAAGTTCTTGGGCGTTTGCAATGACCAAATCTTTTTGTTCGATCAAAGTGTTTGGCACTGCCAAATACGGATTGATAAGATTGCTGACCAATTCGCCATCCCATATAAAGCGATAGAAGTCTTGAGAGAGATTAGGGTCGGCCAGCAAGAATACCAAGCGAAAGAGTATCCCGACGAAGAGCAGGAATTTAAAGTTCCATTTTTCGAACTGTATCAGTTTAAAGCAGAGAAAAAAAAGTGCTACAAAAAGGGTAATGAGTTTTATAAAATCGGTTCGCTCAAGATAAAATGCAAAAACGTAATAAAATACCAAACTTACAAGTGCCAGTAGAATGGGAATCTTATGTAGTTTCCAATATGTGGCTAATTGGTTGGGCATGGTGATCATAATGGTGCCCAACGAATTTAATGTATTTTTTGAATAGTAGAAATTGCAGCTATTGGAATAACTTCATCTGCTTTTCAATCTTTGGATGAAATGTTCCAATAATCATAAACGGGTTATGGGAGACATAATGATGAACTTGAGATGTTCCCAAGAATAAGTATAAGTCTTTTGTTTGAGCAAAATCATCAAAATATTTTTTCTTGACATCGGCAACTGCTTTTGATTCGTCCCCCTCATACTTTCTCATCAAATTCCAAAATAATGCCCCTATTTCCCAATCCTCGATCATCATTCTGCTCTCCTTTCCCTCACTATCTTCTAGGATATAAGTAAATTTATATGGGAGTTTGTCTACAACTGCAAAGGGATCTTCAGGATGCTCAAATAAATTTCCTTGCTCTCTTTGGGCTTTTAATTTTTCAATTTTTTTCTTATCCCATTCTCTATCGACTTCTTTGGCTATGAAGTCTTTGATCAATGTGGGTTTAAAAACGGCCAGAGAAGTACATATTTCTTTATTTTTAGCTTGTGCAATAAGTTCGGAAAGATTTTTATATACTTCATTCAGAACAACCTCTTTTCTTTTTGCCCAGTTACCCGAAGTATCTATATGATCAAGTATTTTGATTTCACTATCAAGCGAATAGGGTCTGAAACTTTCAGGGCGAAAATCACTTTTATTTTTAACCAAGTCCAATTCTATCCATTCATACTTGCGATATTGTTGTTCGTAGGCTTTTTTTCTGAAAGGAACCGGATAGATTCTTATCCATTTCCCATCCTCGGTAAAACCCGCCGTGCAAACCAATTCATCGTATTTCCCAGAAATGGTGGGATACGTTTTTACGGTAATTAAGACCTTGGTTTTAGGCATCGGTTAAATATGATCTATCAACAAATCTGGTCTGTGGTCTTTTAGAGATTCCGCCAAATGCAACCTGTGGCATTGACATATTTCAGCTTCAAAACAAGTTAATGCAATTCGATTATAAACGTCCAAGAAGTTCAAGATGTCTTCTTGGTTTTTTACGGATTCTTTTAAAGTAGTTTCCTTATACCTTTCAAAAAGTCGATCATAATCAGACTGGCTTTCTAGAGACCTCCTTTGATCCGAGTTTATTCCAACCTCGGGTATATGTACGTAATCGATATCTAAGCTTTCACAATATCTTTTTAGCAGAGTTTTGCTAAAACCATA
>QIJL01000569.1 GCA_003232435.1 Flavobacteriales bacterium
CTCATAACCCGAAGGTCAGAGGTTCAAATCCTCTCCCCGCAACCAATTTTGTTTCTGAAAGGCTTCAGCATCATTACCATTTATGGGTAATAGCTGGAGCCTTTCGAGTATTGTGCTGCCCAGCAAGTTCTTTTTTCTCCATCGTCATTTTCAAAATTCCAGCAAGGTCACCATATAAATCAATTGATAGACTTTGAGAGCTATCTTTTGGGGTAAGTAGGCCTTTTCAGCAAGTCCTATTTAGAAAACATCTTGAATCTGGTATACAGAAGGCCAAGATTGACCGAATAGTGTATAAATGGATGCAATATTCGACTATTGGGTCTACAAAATCTGGACATCGTAAACTGGATAAATTCGTACAGTAAATCTTTGCGATTGAAGTTAATTCGCAAGGTGTCTCGTACAAGGGAGCTAAAATCATGAAGCGACCCAAACCTAATCTGTCTATTACATCAGAGCAGAAGGCCCTGGCAGAAGCAGAAATTGTAGCACAAGCGAAGCGGATCGACTTTTACATGACTGAATATTCGATCGAAATTCTTGCCAATAAAGTACGCAATGAAGAATTTATTGTCCCTTCATATCAGCGAGAATTTACCTGGGAAGACGAAAGAAAATCTCGTTTCATCGAATCTCTCATTATGGGCTTACCAATTCCTTTTCTCTTCTTTTGGGAAATGCCCGATGGGTATCTTGAGATTGTTGATGGATCTCAACGATTGAGAACCATTGAAGAATTTGTGCTTGGGACTTTCAGGCTCGGGGATCTGGAAAAATTAGCTGCCATGTCAGGTTTTGTATTTACCGATCTTCCCGAATCAAGACAGCGAAAAATAAAAAATCGCTCTATTCGGGGGATTGTTCTGAACGAACATGCAGATGAGCAGGCCCGTTTCGATATGTTTGAGCGAATCAATACCGGAAGTAAGACTGCAAATAAAGCAGAGATTCGAAGAGGTGCGTTGGCCGGTCCGTTTATGTCACTTATTATCGAACTTGCTAAAAATACTCAGTTTGTAAATCTAGCTCCTCTTTCTAAAAAGCTTGTATCGGAGCGCGAGAGGGAAGAGTTGGTTACTCGTTTTTTTGCTTATGGCGACGGATTTGAAAATTACAAGGATCGACCTTCTGAATTTTTATTTGACTATGTGAAAAAAATGAACCTTTTGTTTGAAAAAGATACCAGGCTAAAAATTGCCTATGAGAAGCGTTTTCTAGACCTCATCGAATTTGTTGAGAAAGTTTTTCCCTGGGGCTTTCGTAAAGCAGAAAAAGGAAAAGCCTCACCACGGTCAAGGTTTGAAGCGATCTCGGTGGGGAGTTATCTTGCGGTCCGTGAGAATCCGAACTTATTGGAAGTACTTCCAAATGCCGAAGAGTGGCATCAAAGTAGGGAATTTTCCAGTATTACTGGTGCAGATGGTGCAAATGCGATGAAGCGCCTCAAAGGGCGAATTCACTTTGTTCGAGACCGTTTTCTTTCGGAGTAAAAGTGGAAGCATTAGGTGTTGCATTCGAGGAGCGTTTACAAGAGATCGACTCTTATCTTAAGTTCTTAAAAGAAGTTGAAGCTGAGGCGATGTCTGGGCCACCCCGGTCGGGAGGCAAAGGGGTTTTTATTACTCCGCAGCAACAACGAATCCTTTATTCTGGGGTATTTTTACAGTTGTACAATTTAGTCGAAGCGACTGTCGGCCGATGTTTAGACGGCATAACTGAAGTGGCACTCGTGACAATGTCTTTGTCTCCTCATGACCTTACGAATGAGTTGAGAGGTGAATGGGTTCGTGTTATTGCGCGCACACATACCGATCTGAACCATAAACACAGATTGGAAAGTGCCCTAGAGCTGTGCCAACATCTGGTTGAATCACTTCCAGTCAAAGGGTTTAAGGTTGAAAAAGGAGGGGGTGGAAATTGGGATGATTCTGCAATCGAAGACATTACTTCCCGTTTGGGTTTACCACTTAAAGTGAGTTCCAAAGTTTTCTCTAAAGTTAAGCGTCCATTTAGAGACGATCTTGGAGCCTTGGCACTCGTTAAGACTTTTCGGAATCGATTGGCGCATGGCGATATTTCTTTCTCCGAATGCGGTGAAAATTTAACAGTTGAAGATTTAAAGGATCTTACGACGACAACAGGCGATTATTTACGAGAAGTGGTCGATGCATTTGATAGCTATATCGTTCAGCACGAGTATCTCATTCCCAGCAAACGACCCACCAGTGCATAAATATGAATACTGTGACTTCTAGTGATATAAAGGCGATAGACCTTTTTTGTGGTGTTGGCGGATTAACGCATGGTTTGGTCCGAGGCGGTGTGAATGTGGTTGCAGGCATTGATGTTGATGGACTATGCCGTTATCCATACGAAGAAAACAACGCTCCCGCAGTATTTATGGAACGCGATATCAAAGACTATCCTGGAGCCTCCATTTCTAAGCTGCTAGGCAATGCGAGGTTTACCCTCCTTTCGGGTTGTGCCCCGTGTCAGCCATTTTCGACATATAGCCGAAGTAGTCGGAAGCAAAAAAACAATCTCGATTGGGAGTTGATTTCAAGTTTTGCCCGAATTATTCAAGAGGTTCGGCCTCACTTTGTCACAATGGAAAATGTCCCACAAGTCAAACGACACCCCGTATTTCAGGAATTTCTAAATGCCTTGAATGGTTATCATGTTGAATGGAGCATCCTCAACTGTTCTCGCATCGGTATCCCTCAAACCCGAAAACGCCTCGTACTGCTTGCATCAAAGCTAGGGTCAGAGGGGCTTTCATTGCCAACTTCGATGGGAAATCCGCCAACAGTTCATGACACCATTTCCTGTCTACCTCGACTTGAGGCCGGAAATGTGGACGAAAGTGATTCTTTGCATGTTGCCTGTAGGCTTAGTGATCTGAATTTGAAAAGAATTAGGGCTTCTCGTCCGGGAGGTACTTGGCGAGATTGGAAACCTTCTCTCCGTGCCAAGTGTCATCGTAAGAATACTGGCGGTACTTTCCCCAGTGTTTACGGGAGAATGGAATGGAATAAACCTGCACCAACAATGACGACGCAATGTTTTGGCTATGGCAATGGACGATTCGGCCACCCGGAGCAAGATCGTGCGATTACGTTACGTGAAGCTGCAATGTTGCAAACTTTTCCTCGGGACTATCAGTTTGTGAAAAAAGGAGAACGGATCAGGATTAGTGCTCTAGGTCGTCTTATTGGCAACGCGGTTCCAGTGAAGCTAGGTGAGACCATAGCAGAGACTTTTTTGAAACATGCACACCTGATGGATCAAGCACACTAGATTTAGCTCTCTAAACTCAATCAATGGGAGAGAGAAGATATCAATCCTTGCTCAAGAAAGATCCCCTTTTCCATCGACGAATGGGGGTTCAAATTGTCAGCCCCAACAGGTGTTTTTTATCCTCTTCGGACAAAAAAAAGAAAAAAAAGGGTCAGGCCTGCATAGTTGTATTTTAAGGTTTGATGCCTGTTCTCTCAAATTTTCTGAGTTGCTTGATACTTGTTGCTGTCCCAGAGATGCGGGAGCCCAAAATCATCACGTCTCGCCCAAAGTACTCGCCATTTTTGTGACATTTGTCTCAGTGATCACAAGAAGTAAGATGAATCCGGCAAACACCGCGATAATCTGGTTCTGGGGATGTGAAAACCATTCTTGAGGGTCGTCAAAGATTTTTTGCCGGAAGATTTCAGCCCAAAGAAACAGAGGTGTTGCGACTTAAAATGAGGCAA
>QIJL01000082.1 GCA_003232435.1 Flavobacteriales bacterium
CGCTTTCGTAGCTATGGCTATGCAACCAAAAAATGTCTTCATCAGACCACAAAAGCCTTCATTCTCGGTTCCAAACATTAACTCAAGACGAGTTCAGTATATAAAAATGAGATTATAAGAACGTTTGAAAAACAAGGAAGTTGGATTATGACTTTAAATTCAAAAATATTAAAGAAAATGATTTCCAAACTTAATCCTGAAATTGTTATTCCTGTTCATTATGGAACTTTTGAACATTATAAAGAACCTGTGAAAAAGATCAAAATTTTAGAGACTGTTTTGATTCTTTTCTTTTTTTCTTGATACGGCAAAGTATACTTTGAGCGAGACGATGCGGCGGCGAAACAAAAAGCTGCCGGCAGGAAAGAAAAACTCAAGACGAGTTCTCTATTTTAGATTTTGGTTTAACATAAAATCCTCTTTCTTAAAACCATTGTTGAACTTAATTTCACTAAAAGTATAGATGCCGATAGGCACATAATCTCCTTTTTCTGTAGGCATAAAACCTTTTCTTACCGTAGACACTAAAATACCATCTACTTTTTCATAAGCTAAAGTCATTTTTAATATAGGCTTTTCAATTCCCCAATCTGGCAATGAAAAGTAGAACTGATCAACTAAATGAGTATCAGGGTTGAAATACAAAATGTATTCATCGTTTTTTTCCTTTTTAGTAACATCGGCATCATAAATTAAACTGACCTTATCATACGTGATGTCGCCTACTTTTTCTTCGCCTAGATATTTGTAATTGGTACCTGGGTCTTTTAGTTTGTACATCATAGTGAACCAATAGAAATTAACTTTGCGTAAAAAAATAGTTCCACCAATTGCTTTCGGATCTGTTATAGCTTTTCCGTCTAAGGTCAAAGCTGGCTTACTATCTACATATGATTGTAAAGCAGTCCCTTTTTTTCCCGGCATGACATTTAAATCATGTTGTTCGTAAGAGGCCCAAGAATGCTCGCCATGAAAAATATGACGTTCTGTTGAAACATCTTTTCCTTCGTCAAAATTATCATATACATAATGAAATTGAACATCTTTTTTAGCTGCCAATGTTTTGTATCCACCATTTACCGCTACTAAAGCATCTAATAATTCTGCCGATTTAGCATCCGTGTTTTGGGCGTTAATTGAATGAATAAACAACAGTGCGACCAAAATACCGGCAAGGGTACTTTTAATTAGTGATTTCATGCTTATAAGGTTTTAGGTTAAAATTTATAGTATCGATCAGTATAAAAGTCGACATAATTTTAAGAACTTACCTTTGGTTATTATAATGTAGGTCATAACCATCTTTTTGCGGAACGATCAAGCAACCCTATGGAAACGATAGGTCTTCATTTGGCCAATTTCTTTTTTTACGTATTTCATACGGTACTCATCATTTTCAATCTTTTCGGCTGGATACATGCAAAAACACGGAAGCTGAACCTGATCAGCTTGCTGGCAACCTTTGGATCTTGGGTTCTATTGGGCATCTGGAAGGGCTGGGGCTATTGCTTCTTGACCGATTGGCACTATGAAATACTTCGACGGCTTGGCGAACGTGAACTACCCTCGAGCTATATCGCCTTCCTCGTTGAAAGAATTACGGGCTGGTTGCCCGAAACAACACTTGTAAACTCCCTTACCCTAGGCCTAGCCGTTCTAGCCCTGTTTTGTTCGTTATGGGTCAACCAACACTTCAGAAATCGATAAAGACCCCGCAATGCAGCTGTACAAACTGTATAAATTTTAAGTCAGTTAACGGGATTCGGGCAAAATTCGTTATATTTATTTCCATCAAGTGCATAGTGCCCTATTTACTAGATTTTTTAATAATAAAACAATTCATATTATGAGCCGATTAAAAGAACTTAAATACTTTACTTTGGTAATGTTACTATGTGGTTTTGTTGCAGCTGGATCGTTAAGCTCTTGCAGGGAACAAAAGAAAGAAAACGCCGAAGAGCAAGCAGAGCATCCTGAAGATGAAGAACATCCTGCTGAAGATGCGTCCGCCAAGGAAGAACATCCTGAAGGTGAGGAACATCCTGCTAAAAAAGGAGAAGAAGAACATCCTGAAGGCGAGGAACATCCGAAGGATTCCGTATCAGGGTAGGCTTACCAGTTTTTCTGAAGTTTCGTGCTCAGCTTTCCTGCGAAATGAAAAAAATGTTTCTGGAAATGCGGGAGTATTCCCGACTTCCATGACAGGGTATGCGAGAAAGTTAATCGGTCCGGAATGCGGTCCAGGTTCAATTTGAAGATCCCGCCCACGACTGAATTCAATTCGATTTGCCGGATGCCGGCCAAAGTAATAGGTCGCAAGTGCAGTATATTTATTGGCTTCGCTAATGTCAACAGGCCACCATTTTCCCTCGGCATAAAATTCTGCCCAACAGTGATAGCCATCGATGCCGCCTTCGTCACGATCTGATGGTATTGAAGCCCCTACGGCAAACCGTGAAGGTATTCCCGCCGATCTGGCCAGGGATATAAAGAAAGAATGGAACTCGGTGCAATTGCCCGTGAGCGCATCGCATGCGTAGACGGCATCACCCGTGCCATACTTGCCCGCCTTAATATAACGCATATTGTCTATGATGTGATCATATAAGGCCCTTGCCTGCATGATAGTGCCTCCGTCTCGTTTGTTTCCAATAATCGAATCTGCCAAGATCGCAAATCGGTCATTAACGGGCATCAATAAACTTGGGTCAAGATATTGTGTAGGCGACGAATTTTCTTCATACGGCTTTTTCTCGTGCCTTTCGACATCGTAAACAACTTCCACTTTTTTTCCGCTATGTTCTGGGGAAAGTTCCATATACAATATCGTATTGCCATATTTCTTTTCCTCAAGCATTTGATGTTCCACAGGAGCTTCAAGAGTTACTAATTTAACTGTTTGAAAGGGATCGCTCTGCGGAACGGGAATCCACATTCTTGCCGATTCCTTCATTTCGGGGAGTGTAACCTCATAATGAAATTCAAATTTGTCATCTCCTTCGATGACACCCAGTAAATCTGATGATGCACCTTCGACAGGTACTCTATACCACGTCTTGTTCTTGCGTTTTTTCCAAGTGTAAAAAGGTTTGCCGTTGAGTTTGTGCAAGGTCGTTTCCGTAACGGTCATGTTGCCAGGATCTCCTTCCAAGAAAAAATCCACATCGTAAACATCGCCACTTACATCGGCGAGATCGACACAGGCAAAATGACGTCGGGGCCCTAAATTTGAAAGGTATTCCGTATGTACGCGAACCAATTGCAGGCGCAGTTCTTTCCCATCCGCATCCATTTTAAAATACCCGGCCCCTTCTTCTACTTTTTTGGCGATATTGGCCTTAATACCATCCTCTATATCGGCGGTAACTACCTTGGGAACATTCTTGTCCGCGAGCGTTTTTTCTTCTTTTTCCCGTTTTGTGCTTGAATTGCAGGCCATCATCGCAGCGAGCACAAAGACAAAAATAAACCGAGCGTCTTTCATTCTATGATCAGATTAATATTTGTATGAATTTACAATAATTCCGCCGTTCTCCTAATTACGATATTTGTCCCTAGGAATCTGTTCGAGACACACGCCACTCAAGACATTATGGTACAATTTATTGAATAACAATAACAAAAAGCTCGTGCCGAGCTAAGTTAAAGCATCAAATCACTTTTGATTTCTTATTTTTAACGTATTATCTATTTTATTTCAATCCGAAGATATGGCAGACAACAATAAGAGTTGCCCAAAAATCGCATGG
>QIJL01000641.1 GCA_003232435.1 Flavobacteriales bacterium
TCCCATTTTAATTCGTTTGGTTACGTTACAATAGTTCGAGTGGGGTGTATTTCATCGACAAAAGTAGTAAAATTAATGCTTGAAATGACGGATGCCCGTCATTACCATTGACACATTATTCTCATTACAGTAATCGATGCTCAATTGATCCTTAATAGACCCGCCCGGCTGTATAACGCTAGAAATACCGTTTTTATGCGAAATTTCGACACAATCTGGGAAAGGAAAAAAGGCATCGCTGGCCATGACCGCGCCGTCAAGGTCGAAATTGAAATGTTTGGCCTTGTGAATTGCCTGATTTAGGGCATCGACCCGAGATGTCTGTCCGTTACCACTGGCGCATAATTGCTTGTTTTTTGCTAGAACTATGGTATTACTTTTTGTGTGTTTGCACAACTTCGAAGCAAAAATCAGGTCTTCGAGCTCTCTTTTTGAGGGCTCTGTTTCAGTAACGTATTTCAAATCGACAAGGGTATCGGTTTTATGGTCTTTGTCTTGCACAAGAACTCCGTCACAAGAACTCCGTTTAGACAGGTTCTTACAGTAGTCTCGGGAAGTTCGACTTCGTTCTGGGTCAGAATGATACGGTTTTTCTTTCCTTTTAAAATTTCCAATGCTTCCTCGGAATAACTTGGGGCAATGACTACCTCACAGAATAATCGATGTATTTCTTCCGCCGTAGGCTTATCGATTTCCACATTGCTGATCAATATTCCACCGAAAGCGGAAACAGGATCACCTGCCAACGCATCGACATAAGCCTGATGAATGTTTTCTCGAGTTGCCAATCCGCAGGCATTATTGTGTTTTAAAATTGCAAAGGTCGGGTCGTCTTTTTTGAACTCGTTCATCAAATTGACCGCCGCATCGACATCAAGCAAATTATTATAGGAAAGTTCCTTGCCGTGCAGTTTCGAGAACATGGCCTCGAAATCGCCGAAGAAAAATCCTTTTTGATGTGGGTTTTCACCGTAGCGCAATACTTGACCTTGGGTTTCGCTGATTTTCAAAACCGCCTCTTCATGATTTTTGTTGAAGTAATTGAAAATGGCAGTATCGTAATGCGAAGAAACATTAAAGGCCTTGGAGGCAAAACGTTTACGGTCTTCTATCGAAGTGTTTCCATTTCCTTCGGAAATCACATTCAAGAAATCGCCATAATCTTCCATAGAAGAAACACAAAGCACATCTTCGTAATTTTTGGCCGCAGCACGAATAAGTGAAATTCCTCCGATATCTATTTTTTCGATAATCTCTTGCTCGGAGGCTCCGCTCCCCACAGTTTTTTCAAAGGGATAAAGGTCAACTATCACAACATCTAATTGTGGAATATCGTATTTTTCTAATTGGGCCACATCGCTGTCATTGTCTTGGCGGTTCAAAATTCCCCCAAAAACTTTTGGGTGCAGGGTTTTTACACGTCCACCTAAAATAGAAGGATAGCTGGTCACATCCTCAACCGGAACCACATCGACCCCTAATTCGCGAATGAATTTTTCGGTGCCACCTGTGGAATAAATGGTTATACCGAGTTCTTCGAATTTTCTGACGATAGGTTCCAGTCCGTCTTTATGGAAAACGGAAATTAGGGCGGAGGCGGCTTTTTTTGTGCTCATTTGATCGTGGGTGGTTTGTGGGTTAAAAGACACGCAAAAGTACTTTTTTTGCTAGGAAAAATTTAACTAGGTTATCAACAAAACCGTTAAAGTTTTAAAGAATTCGGTTCACTTTTTCGTTTACAAATTCAAGGAAACGTTCATCTTCTTCAGAAAAAGGGTTTGGGGTGTTCGAATCGATATCGATTTGCCCGATGTTTTCTCCGTTGACAAAAAGCGGCACAACGATTTCCGCTTTTACCGCAATATTACATGCGATATAATTGTCCTGTGCTTTTACATCCGGTACTACAAAGTTTTGATTGCTGACCGCTACTTGACCACAGATGCCTTTTCCGAACGGGATAATTGTGTGGTCGGTCGGTTCCCCGGCATACGGGCCTAATTTGAGCTCTTCTTTATCGCCGTTTCTGAAATAAAATCCGACCCAGTCATAATGGGCCACATTTGTTTTTAAGAATTCACATAACGACTGTAACCTATCGGTAACCGTAAGATCGGTATTCTTCAATATTGTTGTAACATCTTGTTTTAGGTCATCGAACATTGTGAACTCGTTTAAACTTTTTAGATTGTAGCGAAAATTAGCAATTTTGTGCCCAGTTGAGGTCATTTTCCAGAACGGATTACATGTTTGTTTGTGAAAAGAAAATCACATAGAATAAAAAAAAGGGTAACTAATCGGTGTTGGGGAAAGAAGTTAAAATATTGAAAATCAACTTGCCGTTAAATTTAAACGCAAAGTTCGCCAAGATTTACGCAAGGTTCGCAAAGTCATACTATATTGGTTTTAAATACTTTGCGAACCTTGCAATTTTTCCTTGTGTTTAAATTTTCGTTCCGGTACTCAAGAGGTAGACTCTATAACTTGATGCTGATTACCTGAGTTTATGGTTTGAGCTACTGACTACTAACTCATTAAAGCATTAGCACATTAGAACATTAAACAACACTTCGGCTGAACAGTTATTATCAGTGCTTGTTCTTCCTCCTACGGCGGACAGGTGTTTAATAAAAAGGTTATCAATTGGTTACGATCAGGTCTTTGTTCTTTTTTCTTTTAGCGCAGCGGTCTTATATCCCTGCCCACCGTAGGAGGGTTTTATCGGACACTACTGTTTGTGAAAAGAAAATTACATAGAATAAAAAAAGGATGCCTACTTAAAGACATCCCTTTCATATAAGCTTTGATCTCGATTCTTAAGGCTGGATCTTAACATCGAATTGGATAAAATCATTGGTGTCGAAACCAGCTTTGATATCCGTAATCTTTATAAGACCTTTTTTTCCATAGTTATCGACAAACTCAATAACATCACCAATAGCAAGGTTGGTAATTTTTTGAACATCTGATTTCGTGACAGAATCCAGATCACCTGATAGGGTAATGCCATCAAAAGCAGCGGTGTCCATAGCGGACAAAACAAAGAACCCTTCGTTCAAGGTCTCGTTCGCGGCATCGTCTTCACCTGCACCAGGCTTAAGACCTTCCACGGGAAAACCAAAAGACTCGTCATATTGGGCCGTAGTGGCAAACGAGGCCATATCATTTACAGAAACACCGGAAGCGCCGTAGTAATAACCAAAATCCCAAAATGCCCTGAATTCGGGTCCAACGTTGATTTTATACACCGTTTCGTTTAAAAGTGAGAAGAAGGTTTCAGTGCTGCCATCTACCGCTGGGGCAAATAATTTCACATCGGTAAACGACCTGACTTCCGCTGTGGGGTTAGTTCCCGTACCTATGGTAACGGTAATCGTTCCAACACCTAAAGCCAATCTTTTAGCCGGATCCCTGAAATCGCCTTTACCCTTTGTAGTCCAAAAACTGTACACGATCGACCCGTTGTCGATAGCGGGCACCGGGAGTTCAAAGGTAAAATCAATTTCTTTTTTGGTAGCTCCGTCTAGATCAATTGATCCATCCGCATTAAGCACTTTTGACAAATCATCGCTGTCCAAATCGAAACTGTTGAACGGCATATCGCCTGTACCTGAGATGTTTTGGGTAATGTACATTCTACGCTGGGTAGTTGCATCTGAAGTAAAAACAATTCTACCGGGTACTGTAGTACCTACTTCACCACTTGCAATTGCGGTAGCAATATCACTTGAAGGGTCAGCTTCATTGAAAACGATGGTGGCGACTACGGGGGATTCATCATCTGGATCGGGAATGGTATCGAAAACAGAACCGTCATCAGAACCGCACCCTACCATGAACAGGGTTATGGCCATAATACCAAATTTGATAGGAGATTTTAAATAATTCTTCATAATCTTTAAGGTTAGTGATTTATAAGTTATAAACTATGTATTGACCGCAATTTAATAACGGTACACTCTTATAACTATTTTTTTTATAAATATATTGTATGTCCGCTTTTAGGCCTAATTTTAATGTTTTGGTTTTTGTGAGTAAAATCCATATAATGTAACATATTGATAATTGGTGATTTAATCTCTTTGGGTTTAATTCCCCGTATTCTATGATTAAAAAAAGCCTTATCCGTATAATCTTCCTTTAAAAATCATGCCGCGTATTTC
>QIJL01000611.1 GCA_003232435.1 Flavobacteriales bacterium
AAGTACTAAAACCGGATGCCCCGCCCCAACTAAAGCTAGGGATAAAATTCCTTGGAAACCCCGGTACATAAAGATTGACATTGACCCCGACCACAGTACCGGTATTCAACATGGTATTGATCGCGGTTTTACTATGATCGCCCATCATGAGTCCGCAAAACTGAAGGCCGGTGTGTTCGAATTTCTCCGTAGCGTAGTTCCACATACGTATCTGGGCATAATTGTTTTTTAAGTTCGAGTTATTGCTATCGGCCCCGATATTGCACCATTCGCCTAAAACGGCATTGCCCAAATAACCTTCATGGCCTTTGCTCGAATACCCGAAAATTACCGAGTTGCTGATTTCCCCACAAACCTTACAGTGTGGGCCGATTGTAGTAGCGCCATAAATTTTTGCACCCATTTTCACAACGGCCTTTTCGCAAAGTGCGAAAGCTCCACGAATCAAATTGCCTTCCCATACTTCAGAGTTTTTTCCCAAATAAATAGGGCCTTCCGTGGCATTGAGAATGCTGTGCTCTGCCATCGCCCCTTCCTCGGCGAAGATATTTTCAGGATTGATAAGGGTATTCGTTTCTGAAATAACGGCGCTTTTCCTTCCTTCCGTCAAGAAATCAAAATCAGCTTGAAGGGCCTCACCGTTTTTAGAAAATATGTCCCAAGTATATTCTACCCTAAGTACATCGTCTTCAAATTCGATTTGTCTGTAGCTATTAAAATCGACTTCCTCTTGGGTATCCTTGGTGTAAAAGGCGATAACATCATCCTCATAAAAAATGGCTTCGTTCTCTTTGAGACCTTCTACCAATTCTACTAGTTCTTTATTAGGTAAAAAAGATGAATTGATCAAAACGTTCTCTTCCATCTCGACCATAGGCCATTTTTCAGAAAGATATTCTTCGGTAATCGTGGTGGTCGTATTGCCCAAATATTTTTCCCATTTCTCTCGAATGGTCAAAATTCCGATTCGAATATCCGCCACTGGCCTTGTGAAAGTAAAGGGCAAGAGGTTGTTTCGAACGGTACCATCGAAAAGAATGTAGTTCATGGCTGGCGAATTTCAACAAAAATAAAAAAATAACGCCCCCGATATTTCGGAGGCGCAAATAATCTTAAATTGAATACGGTTTTATTCCTCTTCCGAACTTGCTTCAGCTTTCGCATCTACCTCCGGAGCTTTCTTTTCCTCAGGTTTTTCAACAGCAGCGGGAGTTTTCTTGAATTTACCGTACTTGCTCTTGAACTTGTCGATTCGACCTGCCGTATCCACTAATTTCGACTTGCCTGTGTAATACGGATGGGAAGTTCTTGAAATCTCCAATTTTATCAACGGATACTCCACTCCCTCTACTTCCAAAGTCTCTTTGGTCTCGGCTGTGGATTTGGTCAAAAACACGTCGTCGTTCGACATATCTTTAAATGCTACCAATCTGTAATTCTCAGGATGTATGTCTTTCTTCATTTAAAATTATCTTTATGTCATTTCCGTGGAGACGGGAATCTTTTATATTCAAGAGTCAAGCCTATCGGTTTACCCGCCGTAGGAGGGCAGACAGGTTCAAAAACTTTGGATGCTTAAAAATTTTAGCGGTGCAAATTTACTGTTTTTTTATGATTTCACAATTTTATCCCTGAAAAAGGGTGCACGACAAATTTCCCCTTTCTGTTTAAAAGAAAACCATTTTATCGGATTGTCCTCCCCTGAAGTGAACCTGCCTCGCCGGTTTACCCGCCGTAGGAGGGCAGGCAGGTCTGTTGGATTTAGGGAAATTTGTCGTACACACCCTGAAAAAAGAGTATATAATTTACCCGTCGCGCATTTTGATCAAAAGACCGAAAAGCGACTCGAAATCTTTGTTCTTTTCCTCCTGTCCTAAAGCCCGTTTGCCAGACCTGCAGGCAGGCGGGTAGGGATAGAACGAAGATTTCTCCGATTCTTCCGCCAAAGGCGGATTGGGGCAAAAATCGGAGAAATCTGTTCAAAATGCACTACGGGCAAAAATAATGTACCTTTAAAGTGTAACAAAAATGGCGTTTCGATAACTAATTACTAAAACCTAAAAACAATTTGAAAATGGAAGTAACTCAACCAAAAATCGGAAAATTTTCGTGGACCTATGGCCTGCTATTGGGTGCGGCGAGCGTTGCCTTCTCGGTTATGCTATTTACCATGGATATGCACTACGAGCAGGGCTGGGCCGTTCGTATCATAGGCCTGGTGTTAATGATCGCGGCCATTTTATTAGGTATAATTCAATATAAAAAAGCGAATTCCGGCTTTTTAATAATCTCGGATGGCTTAAAACTAGGGGCAGGTATCGGTCTTGTATCCGCTATTTTGGCCTTGATATGGTATGCATTGTTGACCAACGTTATCGAACCGGATTTTTTCGATAAATCTATGGAAATCGCCAAGGTCAAAGTTTTGGAGGATAATCCGAAAATGACCGATGAACAATGGGACCAAGGTGTCGAAATGCAAAAGGGCTTTGCATGGTTAGCTTATCCTGTTATTATTATTATCAATATAATTATCGGTTTGGTAATCGGTGCCATCGCCGGAGCCGTAATGAAAAACCCAAGACCCGAATAATTAATATTCGTACTTTTGAATCGATATTCAACGGTACCGCATGAATTTATCGATAGTAATTCCCTTACTAAACGAAGAGGAATCATTAAAAGAACTGCATGATTGGATTGTACGCGTAATGCGATCCAATCATTTTTTATATGAAATTCTTTTTATCGATGATGGTAGTACGGATACTTCTTGGCAGGTAATCGAGCAACTTTCGCGAACGAACGAAAATGTAAAGGGCATACGTTTTTTACGAAATTTCGGGAAATCGCAAGCACTTCACGCAGGCTTTGATACCGCCCAAGGTGATGTTATTATTACCATGGATGCCGATTTGCAGGATAATCCCGAAGAAATTCCGGGATTATATGAATTGATCACCAAAGAAAATTACGATCTCGTCTCTGGCTGGAAGAAGAAAAGGTACGATTCGTTAATATCCAAGAATCTACCCTCAAAACTGTTCAATTGGGCGGCCCGAAGAACATCAGGGGTAAAGCTTCACGATTTCAATTGCGGACTCAAAGCCTACAAGAAAGATGTAGTCAAAAACATAGAAGTATCCGGGGAAATGCACAGGTATATTCCCGTATTGGCGAAAAATGCCGGCTATAAGAACATTGCCGAGAAAGTAGTACAACACCAAGCGCGAAAATATGGAAAAACAAAATTCGGTATGAGCAGATTTATAAACGGTTTTTTAGATTTGATCACGATCTGGTTCGTATCAAAGTTCGGCAAACGGCCCATGCACCTTTTCGGGGCGATGGGCGTATTGATGTTTCTTATCGGCTTAGGTTTTGCACTTTATCTAGGCATTGATAAATTATTCATTGACCCTACAGGTAGATTGATAACCGATCGGCCTCAGTTCTACATTGCACTTACCGCCATGCTCATTGGGTCTCAAATGTTTTTAGCCGGATTTCTCGGGGAAATGATCATTCGCTCTCGAAAAAACGAGGCGCGTTACACAATTTCTGAAAAGTTGAACGAAAGTGCACAAAGAGAGCCGCAATCTTTGTAAATTTAGAGAAAAGCATGGAAGATATTCTAACGACTGCCAAAAGCTGGTTGACCGACTTTTTTGATACCGATATAAAATCGGAAGTTCAAAATTTAATCGATACCGACACCGAAGA
>QIJL01000300.1 GCA_003232435.1 Flavobacteriales bacterium
AACAATTCATCATTCGCCCAATATTTAAGATGCCAATTGATATTGTTTGGAATTTGGTCGATAGTGGCCTTACGTTCCTTAAATTTTGTGGTGATTAGGTTATCACCTCTTTTTTGGTCTTTTAGTTCAAGCAGGCTGGTTGCTACCAGGTTCCAGCCTTTTTTAAAATCGATGTTGTAGGTTGTTGTATTGCTTACATTGTTTTTATCGATTTCATATACATCGTTCGCACCTCCCTTTTTTTCATAAACAGTGCATACTGCTTTGAATTTTCCATCTCCATCACTATAAAACCATGAAATGGTACTTCCTATAATTAGGTTATCATCGGAATCTTTGAGTTCTTTTTGGGTCGTGGGCAGAAGTGCGCCCACATTTTGTCCGTATTTATACAAGAAAAGACTTTGCGTATCTACGGCATTGATCTCTGTGTTGTTTTCTTCGATTTTTTTATCATGGCAAACGTTCATTCCCAATGAACTTTTTAACTGATTCATAAAAAAACCGCTGCTTTCATAATCGGCCAGATCAATATCTGGCCAACTGAATTGTATCGTGCCGTTCGGCAATACTTTGCCTACATGAATTTCATTGCCGTCTAACCCAAAGGGTGCGACTTTGATTTCCAATTCCCCCTTGGTATAGTTCTCTATTTTGGGCGTAGAACTTGAATTCTGAGCTTGGCACGGCAAAAATGTAATTGCTGTTACTATTGCCACTAGCATTCTAAATAAGATCTTCATGTTCTAGTGTTAAGTTAAGTGTAAAACTACGTATAAGTCGCAGTTATTTTTTGAATTTTGTGAAATGATAAAAAGTAAGCATAGCCGTAGCTACGCGAGTCTTTTTATAATGAGCAAAACGAAAAAGAGCAAGACTTGGTGCGTCTTTTTATACTTCACTTAACACTAGTTATTGAATTTAGAGAGTTCAGAACGGCTTAAGAGATCACCGTTTTTTTTGTACATCTCTTGTTTGACCATGCCAATACCTTCCGTAAGCCACATTTTAGAAAGCATTTCAATGTTGGCCCCCATAGTCTTCGATTTACTGGTTTCCGTAATTAGATAACAATCAAAGGTGCCCGCCGGGGTTGTAATTTGTTCTCGCTTTTCTACTTTGCGATCGATCATATCGACCTTGATGTTCATTTTCATTACGCCCATATCCATTTTTAAGCTGACGTTGGCGTCGGCCAATTGTTGGCCCACGCTGAGGTTATTGGGCAGTTCTATATCAGTGCCGCTTATGTCCATTTTAACATCCATATCTTTGTATTGTTCTATCATTTTTGTGGGCATCAACGAGGCGAAATCGATTTTGATACCGTCTCCAGTACATGTGATATTGTAATTTGATTCGTAGGCATTTTTGCCTTTTTTATCAATGTACTTCATGTGCATTGTGGCAACGGTCTCGCCATCATTATTTTGCACGGTGGTAATGGTAAAATTACTGGTGCCATTGTTTTTCCCTTTCTTATCGAACTGTATATATTCAAAAGAAGAACCCTCTTTCATGGGGTAGTATTTACTACAGTTGCTTTGGGCGATCATTGAACTGATCCCGAAAACCGTAGCTACTATGAACAGTATTGTCTTTTTCATATTTGCATTTTTAAATTTGGTGATTATGTTATTTAGTTTTCCTGGCTAAGTTCTAATTAACACAGCATTTTGTTTGAATAGCTCAAATAAGTGATATGCTTGGTCTGTTAATAGCATGGACACGAACCATTGCTTCAAGGTTGTTTTACTATTTTGTATTTTATCTACATATGCATACCAATTGAGGTAGTTTTGCAGATATTTTGAACTCACCCCGTTAAAAGGCCTCAAAAAGGTTCTCAGTTGTGAGTGTACATTATTGACCTTTTGCAAATGTACCGAGCCATCATTTTCATCTACGTGGTCTTTAGCAAGTAATGCTTTGTGTCTTATAGTCGGGTTATCCTTTGCAAAGGCTTTGTATGATGGATGCTTGTCGGTAATCAAAGTGGTGCCGTCAGCTAATTTACCGTCTAATGCCTTTTTGATCTCTTGTTCGCTAAGCCGTTTTGAAGCGACCGCTTTTAGGTATTTGTCACCATTTCTTTGGATAGCGGTCACCACTTGTACTGTCGTGATCTCATCTGGGCCTTGATTACGCTTGAAATCCGTTCCCCGCTTTCTAGGCTCCCTGTCTAAAGACCTACTTCCCTTATTGCTCAGTGCAAGTTCCAGTTCATCGCATTCCACCTCTGTTGAGAGTTGTTCTGGGACATACTGGGATAAAGACGCCAATATTTTATGCCGCCAATCAAAACTTGTCTGAATACTGATGTCAAGCTCCTTAGCTATCTTTTTTATGGGCATCCCTTTTTCCATACAGCTCAAGTAAGCTTGCCATTTAGATTTTAGCTTTATATCGTATAAAGGTGTGCCCGTGGTCTCGCTGTACCATTTCTCGCAAACATTGCAACGATACATTTGAACTCCTTTTTGCATTCCGCGCTTATAGACCTTTGTACTGGAACAATGTGGACAGGGTTTCTTATTGCGCTTTTCTACAACCGCTTGTTTAGCTTCTTGCAACACTTTTCCCTGTAACTCTTGTTCCATAAGCAAATCCTCTAGCAATCCATTCTGAACCGCTAGAGGCAGCTCTTCAAATAGGGTCTTTATTTCTTGACTTGTCTTCATATTCAAATATACGCATAATTGCTGTACTAATTAGAACTTAGCCGTTTTCCTAACTCCTAACTCCTAACTCCTAACTCCTAACTCCTAACTCCTAACTCCTAACTATTGTTTAATAAATTCCACCCTTCGATTCTGCGCCTTTCCATCTGCGCTACCATTATCACCCACAGGCTCTGACTCCCCTTTGCCTTCCGTACTTAGTCTATCCGACGAGATGTTATATACAGAGACCAGGGCATTCTTGATGGCTTCGGCACGCTTTTTAGAAAGGGTCGTATTCGTATCATCGTTTCCGTCAGAATCTGTATGCCCAACGATTTTCAGGCTCATGCCGTTTTCTTGTTGCAGCACTTGCGAGATTTGACGAATGATGCCCATTGACTGGGGCTGTATATTAGCTGAACCGCTATCGAACAAAATACCATTGGTAGATATTCTGCCTTCTGAAATCAATTTTCTACGAAGGTCGACACCACCCTCCATTACCTTTAGGTTTTTGATGAAAATCCTGTCAACACCATCCCTTAGCCTTTCTGGTGAAAATTTTATCGCTTGTATATCGGCAATTGGCAACAGTTTGGGTATATCAACATACTTGACCTCGTTAATCCAAAACCGTACTCTTTGTTTGTTTATCGCCATTGATATGTGCACGGGCTCTAAAATGGTTTTTCTGATATCTACACTCAATGAATTTCGCATGGTCCGTTTTCCATCGCTCCATGATTCTATGACCATTCCCATAGCAATAAATTGGCAAAACGGAATTTCGATCGCCGCAGTATTCTTATTGGTCGTAAAGGTGGTGTTATCATCTAAACGTAGGATCAATTTTGAGCCAGAGGATGTTTTCCTGTCCAGTCCGGCAGTCATGAGGTCGAATTCCACTGTAAATTCTTCAGGAAGGTTTGGTGTATCGGGAATGTAGAAGGTAGAGCTCCCGGGTTTTATTTCCATCCACTTTTCATTGTTGTCGCCCATTAGAACAATTTCACCGCTTCCGTTGGAATTCCATTTAGAGGAGAAATCCCCGGTAAAATCGTTTGAGAAATCATCGAAGAACAAAAGTTTGTCACCGGGCACAAAATCGAATTTGCTATAAATTGAAATTGTTTTGGGGCCACTCGACCCTACGGTCGGGCTTGTTCCGCCCTCGCTTGAGCCTCCCGTATCCGGACTTTGATTACCACTTTTTGGCTCATTGCCGGGCTCATCTTGCGGTATTGGCAATTGTTTTTCTTGCTCCCCTTTCGAACCAGGTTCAAGAATACTATCCAAAACTTCTTCCGTTTTTTCGGTAGTTTCTTTTTCCACCCTTTTTTCCAAGGCTCTTTCCGCTGCCCTTTCTGCACTTTTCCCAAGTCTTTTGAGAATCTGACCATTCGCATCTGGCGCAAAAGCAAACATCAAAAATAAAGGGAGTGCTACCTGTAGTAGTAGAGTAATTTTTTTCATAACAGTGTTTTTAACGTCCTAAAGATAAAAATTTTAATTTTTTGGTCGTTCTGAATATGAACGAGCAAAAAAGATGTCATCTTTAAGTGGTTTCCATAGCTTAATGGGAAATTCCCAAATAAGTTAACAAGATGGGTAACTGTTCAGCCCCTCTCTTGTCATTCCGAGGCACCTGCCTGTATTGGCAGGCAGGCGAGGAATCCCCGCATATGCTTGTTCGGGTCCCGTTTTGTGATCGGTGGCCGATGCCGGTACTTGTGCCGAGCATTTCGGCTTTAGCCTGTCTTGAGCGTAGCCGAAAGGCTCAATATAGCACCTGCCGAAGTACTTGTGCTGAGCGAAGCCGAAGTATTAGAAGGCCCCTGTTTTGCAGTTCGATATACTCAATGGATTTAGTTTTTCGGGAATTTTGGCGAATTTATTTTTTTCTTTACCAAGGCAAAATTTTCAAGCATCCGCCTAAGGCGGACGGTTTAAAATTTTAACAGGACAGAGCGTTAAGAAAATGTCTTGCAGACATTTTTAGCGAATGAGCCAGCTGGCGCGTTGGCAGGGAAAGATAAAAAGCGAAAAACCCGAAAAGCTATGTGCATTGAGTATACAGGTGAAAGGGAGTGTCAACACTCCCAAGGGATTCCTCACTTCGTTCGGAATGACAAAGGGGGGGAAGTACTTCGGCCGAACAGTTAACAAGATGGAGAAAATGACATATAAAGATTCGATTACCATAGAGAACTCGTCTTGAGTTTTTCTTTTACCTGCTATTTTCACATTTTGCACCCTAATTTTGTCTTTTTTGAGTACCGTAGCCACGGCTATGCTACTCAAAAA
>QIJL01000059.1 GCA_003232435.1 Flavobacteriales bacterium
GGGAATCCCCGCCTAGATAATATCAACGCAATTATGCACGCGATGGGCTACAGTCTCATGCCACAAAAAATGGATACCCAGGTGATTTAATGGTTGTGCCTAGGTGACTCTCAAGCTCTCTTTTTAAGTCCTACAGGCTCCTAGGCTTTCATTTTTGATTGTCATCACGTTCAGGTAGAGCAACAAGGATCAGACAATCCAGAAAATCTGAACTGATGATTATGAAACGTAAAAATACAGATATGCAGGCCTGACCCTGTAATGACCCTATCAACATATCATTTTCACTCTATACTTAAGGCCTACTGTGGAGTAGATTTCCGCATAGAAGGCACATATATTGGGAATTGCGCCAAAAACGAATTGACGCCTTACCATCTTTGATATATTTTTCCATTAGTCCCGCCCGAATTAAAATGGTCACTGAGAATTGAAGGTGAACAACGATGGAAGAAAATGAAGCTCTTCTAGGCCCCCTGTTAACGGATCAATCCGAAATCAAGCGTGAAGCAATCAAAAGAAGAAAACCCTTTGATTTCGTTTCTGTCAAGAAAGAGAAGTTGATTCAGTACCAAGCTAAAGGCTGGGAAAAAGACAAAAAACTGAAAACAAAAACTCGATTAAGACGTCCAAAGTCCATTGACGACCGCCTAAAAAACAAGCTTTGGTTGCTGTTTTACAGGATGGGCTACCACGAACTTTCGCAAGGGAATGATTTTTCGGTTTTAGTTAAAAAGAAAGGCGATGAAGACTCACAAAGAAGGATTGATGTTTATGCAAAAGACGACGAGACTGTCCTCGTTGCAGAATGCAAAGCCTCTGAAACATTAACAAAAAAGAGGATTACAAAAGACATCGAAAAATTTGGATCCCTAAAAGGGGTTATATCACGAACCATAAAGCAGTTTTACGGACAGAATTTTAAACCGAAGATAATTTGGTTTTTCGTGACAGAAAATATTATTTGGGCTCAAGCGGACATAGAACGCGCTGCCGAAGAAAAGATTCAGATTATCACAGAGAGAGAACTCCGGTATTATCTCCAAATATCGGATCACCTAGGACCCGCGTCCAGATTTCAGTTTTTGGCCGAGTTTCTAAAAAATCAAAAAATTCCTCACCTTTCTAACCGAATACTCCCTGCTATAAGGGGTACGATTGGGGGAAATAAATTTTATAGTTTCGTCACAACGCCAGAAAGCTTGTTGAAAATTTCATTTGTTAATCATCGATCACTCAATGATCCTGATGGAATGCCGACGTATCAGAGATTGATTAACCGTTCCCGGATGAAGCAAATCAAGAAATTTCTCGAAGGAGGAGGTTATTTCCCCACGAACATTCTTGTAAATTTCACAAGAAAAATTACATTTGACACTATAAAAAAAGATGAAGAAGCAGGCATAACATTTGGATACCTTCATTTACCTGATAGGTATCGATCTGCTTGGATTATTGATGGTCAGCACCGACTCTACGGTTTTGCTCAGACTTCAAAGGAATACCGAGCTCCGAACATCTTTGTTCTTGCCTTTGAAAAAATGGAAACACGAGGAAGAGGCAAATTTATTTGTCACAATAAACCATGAGCAAAAATCTGTTCCTAAAAATTTACTGGATGACTTGGAGGGAGAGTTAAAGTGGGGTTCTGACAAACCTGTGGAAAAAATCGGAGCGATTGCAGCACGCCTCATAAATGTATTAAATAACGACATTGGTGACCCTTTTTATGGAAAAATTACGCGACAGGGAATTCCTGCTACCGATACGACTTGTTTAACAGTCCCTGCTCTCAAGGAAGGTCTTAAAAAATCAGGTCTACTTGGAAAATCGATTCGATCTTATAAAACCTATAGCCCAGGTGCATTTTCAGGATCGACTGATTCTGAAACCCTTGATCGAGCGAGAATTGCTTTGAATCATTTTTTCTCATTGATACGGGAGAATGCATTTGATGAATGGGAGAGAGGAAGAAAAGGATTTCTTTGCACAAACGTAGGTGTTCAGGGCTACACGCTTCTCTTGGCTTCGCTTGTGAGTTACATGACAGAGAATAAAAAAATAGACCCCAAGGAACTGACTCCCCAGGAAGTTATTTTTGAAATTAAGGCCTATGCTAATCCAGTTCTTAAGTGGGTTTCTACTGCAAAAGAAAAAGACTTTGAATCACGTTTCAAAGTGCAGTTCGGATCAGGTGGTCCGAGAGAATATTATTTCAGGCTTTGCGCTATTATTAAATCTGAATTTCCCGGTTTCACCCCGGAAGGGATGGACGATTGGGAAGCCGAGCGTTCGGAAGAAAAAGTAGAAACGGCAGATAAAAGGTTAAAAGAGATTAATATTTGGGTGCAAAAATACATCTTTGATAAATTCAAACAACTGTATGGAACTGATGGTGACACGTATTGGGAAAAAGGTGTAACCGATAATAAAATCAAGACTGAGGCTTACAGTAAATCTCAAGATGAAGAATATGAGTCTCGGCTTCCCTTAGAAAACTACCTCGAATTCATCCAGTACAAAAAGATAATAGAACATAAACAGAATTGGCCACATTTCAGAACAGTATTTAATATTGTTCAACCGGGAGACAAAGGAATTGCTAAAAATATCAAATGGATGGATCGGATCAATGAACTAAGACGTATTCCAGCTCATGCAACCGAAAAAAGGCAATATAAATTGGAAGATTACGACTACATCGATTTTGTTTACGAGAAACTCACGGAAAATTTATAGAAAGAAGGATTTGACGTTAAAAATGGATAGTCCCATAGCGAAAGTAGCTCCTTTTCTTAAATGGGCTGGTGGAAAGCGTTGGTTAGTTGGAAAATATGGGTTTGTTTTTCCAGAATCCTTCGACCGTTATTTTGAACCATTCCTTGGCGGAGGTGCGGTATTTTTCTACCTGTCGCCAGATAGGGCAATGTTAAGTGACATTAATGATGAGTTAATTAATTGTTATAAGAGTCTACGGAGTGACTGGCAACCCGTTTACAAAAAACTAAAAATCCATCAGAAAAAACATTCTGATGACTATTACTACAGAGTTAGGGGGGTGAACTGTCGTTCCGATTCTTCTAGCGCTGCCCGTATGCTATACCTAAATCGCACTTGTTTTAATGGTTTGTACAGAGTAAATCTGAAAGGAAAGTTTAACGTCCCTAAAGGGACAAAAAGTTTGGTTTTGTTGCCGAATGAATCTTTTGATGATATTTCCAATCGTTTGTCCCAGAGTGAGATATCTTGTCGTGGTTTCGAGGAAAGCATCCGAGAAGCAGATGAAAATGACTTTATTTACTCAGATCCGCCTTACACGGTCAGACATAATTTGAACAATTTCATCAAATACAATGAGTCTCTTTTTTCATGGTCTGATCAGGTCGCATTGGCAGATTCCTTGAGGACAGCCTCTCTTAGAGGAGTAAAAATTCTAGCGTCTAATGCCGATCATGAATCTATAAGAGAGATTTACTCAGATTTTGGCATCTGGAATATTTATAGAGTTTCCAGAAAAAGCAATTTGGCATCAGCAGTTGAGCATAGAGGAGACACGACAGAATTGCTAATATCAAATTACAAAATAAAAGGACTTGAGCAAAGCAAGAGAACTGAAGTTTTACAGTTGGCTTCCTCAACGAAATCATTTGTTTCTTTGAGGAGTTCAAATACGAATCATTTCTAATGAAATCGCAAATCGAGACAAAAAATCTGGTCATAAACATTGAATTTCATGGAAGGGGTCGGGCCTACATAACTCCGTAAATAAACTCATTTGCGATTGTTGCAGGATGGTAAGTAAGCCGTCGTATTTCAGGAATCGCAACAGATATCACGTGATACAGAAGGTTTGAACTGACGATCATGAAACATACAAA
>QIJL01000395.1 GCA_003232435.1 Flavobacteriales bacterium
AAGGCTGTGTTGGATTGATTAGAGAAATCAAAAAACTAGACGTTCATACAGATGGCTCTGGAAACCGGGTTTTTCTACAGCCTCGTTAGCCGCTAGGTTAATTGAGAGGGGGCAAGAAGATGAATCGAAATGATGTTTACACGGAATGGCAGAAACTTTGTGACGAGCATGAGGCCGCTCGTGAAGCTTATTTTCAAGCGTTCGCTGATGTAAATCAGAAGTTCTCCGCAATCGGTCAGGGAACATCAAGCAATAACCCCAGCGAAGAAGAACTATCGAAATTCGAAGAAACATGGCAAGCATGGGAAGATGTTAAGAGGCGCATGGATCAGTTTGTAAGAGACAATGCGTGAATTCCTAATTAGGAGTTGGCGGCTAACCATGCGCTCCACCCGACCGCTCACCGCTACGCGGCTCGCGTCGGGTGAGCTTGGTCGTTAGAGCAAAAAAACAAAACACAGCAGTAAATAGTCTTGCAAGAGGGACGAAAAGCGGACATAATGCCCTAAAATAACCCCATAAAGAGGCTCGTCCATGCATCAAGTGCATCCACTAGATTTACTCAGAACCGCCAGGAACCAATACACACAGAAGCAACTTGCTGAAATCCTTGAAGTTGACGTAAGAACCGTTCGTAGATGGGAAGTTCGCGAAACCGATCCCCCTTCCTACCTTTCAGATGCAATCAGACAAAGAATATTGCCATTAGTCGATGATCAAAGCGATAATTCAAATTTTAAATTTATTGATCTATTTGCAGGAATAGGTGGTATCAGGCTTGGTTTTGAAGATCATGGTGGTAAATGTGTATTCACCTGTGAATGGAATAAATTTTCTCAAAAAACTTACTTGGCTAATTTCCCTCAATCATCTAACCATATATTTGCTGGTGACATTACAGAAATAGATGAAAGGGATATTCCTGAACATGATGTACTCTTGGCAGGTTTCCCTTGCCAGCCATTCAGCATAGCTGGTGTTTCCAAAAAAAATGCATTAGGTCGTCCCCACGGATTTGAATGTACAACACAAGGAACACTTTTCTTTGATGTGGCGCGGATAATAGCTGAAAAACAGCCAAAGGCATTCTTGCTGGAAAATGTTAAGAATCTACTTTCTCATGATAAGGGAAATACATTCAAAGTTATCCTGCAAACCCTTCGAGATGAACTTGGTTATGAAATTCATTATAAGGTTATAGATGGTCAGCATTTTGTACCACAGCACAGAGAGCGTATTTTAATTGTCGGATTCAAGGAAAAAACAGATTTTTCATGGGATGCCTTGCAATTACCGGAGAAGGGTGCTGTAAAGCTGTCATCAATTTTACATCCACAGAATGGAACCGAATTAGCAGAGGAACCCTACACAACTGGAGATAAAGCAAAAATAAATAGTAAATATACATTGACGCCAAAATTATGGGCTTATTTACAGGCATATGCAGAAAAACACAGAAAAGCAGGTAATGGTTTTGGATTTGGCCTTGTTGACGGTAACAGTGTAACCAGAACATTATCTGCTCGTTACTACAAAGATGGCTCTGAAGTACTAGTGTCACAAGGAAAAAGAAAACGTCCGCGCAGGCTCACACCGAGAGAGTGTTCCAGACTAATGGGGTTTCCTGAAAGCTTTATTATTCCTGTAAGCGATACACAGGCTTATCGTCAATTTGGTAATAGTGTTGTCATGCCAGTTATGAAAGAAGTTGCACGTATTATGATTCCGTATGTAAAAGTATTACGTGAGCAGGAAAAAAATAAAATAAAGCAGGTATCCCTTGGATTATGACTGATGTAGTAAGCCCTGAAACCCGCAGTCGGATGATGTCTGGAATTCGAGGGAAGAATACAAAGCCAGAGATACTTATAAGAAGTCAATTACATCAATCAGGGTACCGTTTCAGAATTCATGACTCAAAATTACCGGGAAAACCAGATATTGTGCTAAAGAAATATCAGGCAGTAATTTTTGTTCATGGTTGCTTTTGGCATCAACATGAATGCCACCTGTTCAAGTGGCCTAAAACACGACCTGATTTCTGGAAGAAAAAAATCAGTAGCAATCGTGATAATGATAAGGCCGTAATTGATAAATTAATTTCATTAAACTGGCGAGTATGTATTATTTGGGAATGTTCGATAAAAGGTAGCAAAATAAAAAATGTGTCGAGTATAATTATATCCGTTAGTGATTGGCTCAATAGCCACAAAAATAGATTGGAGATTTCAGGTTGAAAAAAGGCTACTTGTCACAATATTTTGAAGGTGCCGCAGTTAAAATATTAAGTGCCGTTGAAGCAGATGTGCTTTCTTCCAATCAACATGAATTCAACGGAGTCGAAGGCCTGAGAGATATCCTTGGAGAACCTGATGGAAAAGCCAGGTACAAAGCGAAGTTTCTCTATCTTACCGATCACGACGATGAGCCTATTATCGAAGACGGTTTTTTAACATGGTATGATGCTAGGCAAAAAGCGCGAATTGAGCGAGGCGTTATGCGCTGGGAATATCGACTCTATTTTCCCACAAATCTTGTTTCTCAGTGTGCCAATTCAGGAGATATTCTTGTTCTGGCAAAACGGCCTGATAATACTCTACTTGCCGTCGTTGCTGAGGCTGAAACCACGATAGCCCAGCAGATATTATGGCTGTTCGGTTTCTCTGATTTATCACACCCAGGTTTTTCAGTCCGTGAGGAACTTGAAACTGAGCAAGATCGTATCGAATTTGCATCAAGATTTATCCTCGAAAATATCGGTATTACTGTTGAAGCAACTGAAGAAACATGGCTGGATGATATTCTTTCTAAATTTAATGGTGGTTTTCCAACGACCAGAGAATTCTCAGCTTATGCGCGCTCTACTATCCCGGATATAAAACCTCAAGACGGTCATGATGCTGTTTTAATGGCGTGGATGGAGAGAGAAGAAATACTATTCCGAACTCTGGAAAAACACCTGATTGGTGAGCGCTTATCTAAAGGATTTGACGGTGATGTAGATGGATTTATTTCTTTTTCGCTTTCAGTGCAAAATCGTAGGAAAAGTCGTGCAGGTCTGGCATTTGAAAATCATATTGAAATCCTTTTTAAGGAGTGCGGCATTCGTTATACCCGTACTCCAAAAACAGAAAACAAATCAAAGCCAGATTTTATATTTCCGGGAATAGATGAATACAATGCTCCAGATTTTAATCCGCTAAATCTTACAATGCTTGGTGTCAAGTCATCATGTAAAGATCGTTGGCGGCAAGTATTGGTAGAGGCTGACCGGATTGAGCGAAAGCATTTACTAACCTTAGAAGCTGCAATTAGTAAAAATCAAACTGATGAAATGAATTCAAAAAAATTACAATTAGTGATACCAAAGGGATTGTATGACACTTATTTAGCAGAACAACAAGCTTGGTTAATAAGTGTTTCCGAGTTTACATCGCTTGTACTAGAGCGGCAAAATTGAGCTGTCTAATATGCAAAAATGCTCTAACGAATAAGGTTAGATCGTGATACGCGCGCAGCGGGAAGCCACGATCTGAACCGTTTGTTGGACAGGCCCGGTGTGTTCTACAGTGCTATGGAAATATCTTTTTCAGGATTGTGTCGAAAAGGGGGACGGAGTTTAAATAATAAAATAATTAACCATCCAGAAAAACAGAAGTATCCTGCTTTCATGCCAGACACGAAAGACTTGA
>QIJL01000188.1 GCA_003232435.1 Flavobacteriales bacterium
TACGTTCCCGGCTTGAAGCTAGGCTCCCTTTCGTTCTTAGATTTCGTTGGGTTAGGTGGGCATGCACATAACATTCGCTATACCTCCAGGCATTTGATTTCAGCCCTCTTTTAAATATTTCGTACTTTTAGCAATCGGCCCGGTGTATAGCTCTGGCCGTTAGCCACAAACAAAGAAGATGAAGACGTCTAAAATAGTATTACTTTCAGTATTAATTCTCTTTGGTATTGCTTCTACATTAATTTTTTTGACACTTAAAAATTCGAAAGATTGTAGTCAAATTGTTATTGATACTTACGAAATGCATTCAGGTATTGATATTCCAGGTGTTGTGCCTATTAATTGCTATTATGATGATGAAAACCAAGTTCGGCTTTCCATCTATCGGCTAAGAGGCAATCTCGATACTAGTAAATTTACAATTATGGACTTTTCAGATGGAATGAATTTGCTACATGGTAAACATTTACTGAGTGAATCCGATATGCCAAAAGGTGAAACTTTGTTAATTGCTTCCGGAAAGAAGTGGGGTAGAATATGGACATATATATATGATGGAAAGACTCATCAACTTTATGCTGAGCTAAAATACTAGAATGTCTGTGGCTAACAACGGCCAAATAAAAATGGCGGCTCAAATGTATTCTGACATCTCAGCATATTTAATTACCTTTAGCTCGGTCGACAGATACGCTGGTGATAACTCCGCCACTTCTTTTGGCCACGAACGTTATGAGCAAGCCCGATATGTTATGACCACGCTTGACTACGTATAGCGGCTCGCATCACTTGGCGGAAAATATTAACGCCACCTATAGGTCAAAATACTTGTAGGATCGCCTTTCAAGACGAGATTCTCATTTTAATCGCCGAACACAATTTCGCAACAGTGCGCTCAGGAAGTAAATACAAAACGTTCCCGGCATGGAGCTAGGCTCCCTTTCGTTCTTAGATTTCGTTGGGTTAGGTGGGCATGCACATAACATTCGCTATACCTCCAGGCCTTTGATTTCAGCCCTCTCTTTTAAATATTTCGTACTTTTAGCAATCGGCCCGGTGTATAGCTCTGGCCGTTGGAATTCATTATAATGAAAATGAAATGTTTCGACGAAATAGAAATATTGAAGCGTAAAAGGACAATTATTATCTTTGTCAGTTAAAATGTTCCTAAAGCTATATTTCAATTCAAAAAATGCTATCACCAAAAACGCAGAGAAACATTTCACGAATCATTCCTTTTGGATTAATCTGGTTTGTTTTTGGTTTGGTCTATGCACTTATTGAGAAAGGAATACTTGGTGAACTAGATTACCACCCATCCACAGGCATCCCATATGAGTTTGAAGTTAGTTTCCTATTCAGTCTGTCTTTTGCTGCTGTTGGTCTATTTATAGGAACTATTGAAATACTGTATCTAAATATTCAATTCATAAATAAAAGTTTCGGGAAAAAGATATTGTACAAAACACTGATATATGTATTGATGAATTTCACTTTCACTGTGATTGCTTTTTCATCTGGTACCGCCCTGGAGCTTCAGACAAACCTTTTTGATCCACGTGTTTGGGATAGGCTGGGTATATTTTTAACCAATTTTGCCTATTTAAGTGTAGAAATTTACACAGCTCTTACTCTAGGGGTATCCCTCTTCTACTTTGAAATAAGTGAAAATATCGGACAAGGGATTTTGAAAAATTTTTTTACTGGAAAATATCATAGACCAACCATAGAAGAGAGAATATTTATGTTTTTGGATATGAAATCTTCTACCACTATAGCTGAGAAGCTTGGTCATGTCAAGTATTTCGAAATGCTTAGCGAATATTATTCCGATTTATCTGAATCTATAATTAAATACTCAGGGGAAATATATCAGTATGTTGGAGATGAAATTATTGTGTCATGGAAATTTGAAAACGGAATACGAAGTAACAATTGCATACAATGCTTTTCTGACATGAAAAAAAATCTCAAAAATCAAGCTGAAAAGTACCATGAAAAATTTGACGTAGTGCCAACATTCAAAGCAGGATTCCATCTAGGAGAGGTCACCACTGGGGAAATTGGAGCAATAAAAAAAGACATTATTTTCACAGGGGATGTGCTCAACACGACTGCTCGAATTCAGGGTCTTTGTAACGATTATAAGGTCGATTTACTAATTTCGGGTGATTTGTTAAAAAAGTTAGACCTTGATTCTGACAGTCGGATTAAATCACTGGGAAAAAATGAATTGAGGGGAAGAAAGGAGAATGTGGAATTGTTTACCATTCTTAGTGATAAATAAGAATTATTTTATTCAGACAAATACGGATGAGATATCAAACGAATTCCAACAACGCATAAATCGCTATGGCGGGTAAATGGTATTCTGACATTTTTGTATTATTAGCTTACTTTAATCGGCCTGCCAACAGTTCGCTGGTGGAAAATCCGCCACAGACGTTTATGCTCTGGCCGTTGGGAGCAAGCGCCTTAATAATGCAAACATGAAACCGAAATATGTTAAATTTGATTTATGAAAAGGGACAAAGCAATCGAGACTATAAAGGAACTACCCAGTGAGTTTGATCTTGATGATTTAATTGAGAGACTCGTTTTTGTGGAGAAAGTAGAGAAAGGATTAAAGCAGTTGGACGAAGGCAAAACGATCACGCATGATGTGGTCAAAAAGATTACCAAGAAATGGTAAAGGTGATCTGGACTGAGTTTGCGCTTGACGACCTGAAATCGATTCATGAATACATCTCTAAAGACTCCAAACCATACGCTGACAAATTCATTGAAAAATTAATCAGCCGAGTAGACCAGTTAGAAAAATTCCCGAATTCTGGTAGAACTACTCCAGAATTTGATTCAAAAAAAATTAGAGAATTGATTGAAGGGAATTATAGGATAGTTTACAAAATAAATCCTGATCACGTTGGTATTGTTCGTGTACACCACGCAGCTAGGCGATTAAAATTGGACTAGGGCGCAAGCTCCCAACATACGCTACAACTCCAGGCCTTTGATACTACTCCGTTTAAGAAATTTTGCACTTTTAATAATCGGCCCAACGTATAGCTCTGACCGTTGTACGTCATACTTATGCGATCTATAAACTTGAAACTTTAGAGTTTATTACGAACATTTTTATAGAGCAACTAAAACAGAGGAAAATGGCAAAATATTATTTTCACAATCTATTTTACATTTTGATTTTAGCGGGGTTATTTACGGATCCATGCATTGGTCAGGTAAACACAGGCCCACCAAAGGAGGCGACCGATGCAGCAAAACCGAGCCCCAAAATAATAGGAAAGCCATATCCATATAATGAAACTGGTCTTGTAAGCCAGTATATCAGAAGTATTTTTCAGGATTCAAAAGGGAATTACTGGTTCGGTCCAGCAGGGAAAAGCGTGGCCAGATATGATGGAAAAACTTTGGAATACTACAGCAGGAATGAGTTTTTTTATGGTAATGATAGTAAGAATGATAATAGTGTACATGCTATTGCTGAGGATAAAGAAGGTAATATATGGTTTGGAACATACCGTGGCGCCATAAGATATGATGGAAAATCCTTTAGAAGTTATACTGAAAAAGATGGGCTGAGCAATATTCGAGTGGGTCGAAAAAGTATTCTCACAGACAAAACCGGCAATATTTGGGTAGGCACCACGGGCGGTGTTTTTCGATATAACCCGTCTGCCGATAGCACAGGCGGCAAATGCTTTTCGCACTTTGATTTGCTTACTCCGATAAATGTTAAAGACATAATGGAAGACAAAGCTGGAAACATTTGGTTTGCTTCACAAGCCAATGGAGTCTTTCGATATGATGGAAAAACGATTAAAAATATTACAGAGAAAGAAGGCTTGGGCGATAACTATGCTGGCGGCATGATACAAGACAAAACAGGGAATTATTGGTTTACTATGAAGGGTGGTATTTGCCGATATGATGGAGAAATCTTTACAGAGTTCACAACCAAAGACGGATTAGGTGGAGGTGATGTTACGGGTATATATATAGAAAAGTCGGGTATCATTTGGATTGTAGCCAGAGGCCGCACTACGAGATATGACCCTTCAATCCCCCTTTCAAATTCAAAAGCTTTTACTGTGTTTACAATAGGAGATGGGATTAACTGTTGTGTTCAAAGTATGTATCAAGATAGGTCAGGTAATATGTGGTGGGGTGCTGGAGGAGGACTCTATCGATTTGATGGCAAACGCTTTTATCAAGTTAAACAAAATGGCCCTTGGTAGTATAAACAATATGATACGACAGAATAGAATTGATAAACAAACATGCGGATAATAGTACGAACGCACAACACATGGTATAGTGCATGCGGGTTTCAGTGGTATGCGAAGGTTTGCAGCTCGTAATAAAGTCGGTGTGAACTGACAGTAAATCACTTCGTAATCCCGCACGACGCGATACCATCAACCGTTGTGCGTAATACCCCAAAAAACAAACTTCCGTCACACCATCAAAAAATTATCGTCTAATCAAGTGAAACAAATTCATTAATTTAAAAGGAATAACAATGATTAGACTTAGCAAAAAATCTCCAAAAGTGATGGAGTTTACAAAATTTGAAAAAGCAAAAAATGTAACAGATGAAGATTTAATTACTTCATTAATGACTTTTGAAAAAGAGTATTTAAGCAA
>QIJL01000415.1 GCA_003232435.1 Flavobacteriales bacterium
GCTATGATGTAATCTCCATCCGGAGTCCAATCCGCGGAGAAGAAAACGTGACTTTTATGTTCACTCACCTGCTTCTCTTCTTTGGTCTCTAAATTCAGGGTCCATACATTATCGGATCCGCTTTTATCTGAAATAAAGACCAGCGATTTACCATCGGGACTATACCTCGGATGCACATCGTATTTCATTCCACCGGTAACCTGAGTGGCCTTGCCGCCACTTATCGGTATGGTGAAAAGATCGCCCATCATGTCGAATACGATGGTCTTGCCATCAGGGCTGACATCCAAGGAAATCCATGTGCCACTGTTCGTCGTAAAAGAAACGGTACGTTCGGGCTCTAACGGGAGTTCTTCAGTTGCCTTTTTTGTAGAATCCTTTTCTTTTTTTTGGGATAAAAGGGTTTGCGAAGTGAACAGCATCAAACATAAAGTCAGTGCTAGGCTTAAATATCTTTGCATTGGTCGATTGGTTTTTTGTGTTCGTATTTTCAATTTATTCTTCCTCCGAATTTTCTTCTTCATCATTCCCCGAAAAATCGGTAATACCGTTTTCTTGCAGAATATTATACCACTGAACAACTTTTTTGATGTCACTCGCATAGACACGATCTTCATCATAATCGGGTAATACCTCAAAGAAATACTCTTCTAGTTTTATTTTATCGGATTTATGCGGAATCGAAGTTTTACCACCTTTTTCCTTGACCTGGATCTTTAGAAAAACTTCACGCAAAGGCAATTCTTCTTCCAAGGTATAAATTGCGATTTCAGAAAGCACGCTCACATTGTTGCGAAGACCTACGGTAATTTTCTTTCTATCCAACAAAGATTCCGCTACAAAACCCGAACGGGTCTGTGTAATCAATTTATATAATCCGGGTTTGCCGGTAATCGATAATATTTTGTCCAAGCTCATTTATTCTCTTTTTCTGGCCAACCGACTTTTTTCCGGTGAGCGAATATGTAACAATCTGTCGAATTAGAAACAGTTTTAACGTCCTTTTTTAAGTCCGGGAAAACGCATGCGATAATCGATCTTGATATTTCCTTTTGAAATATTGGTCAATCTTTTCTTCAATAACCTTTTTTTCAATGAAGATAACCTATCGGTAAAAAGAATTCCTTCAATGTGATCGTACTCATGTTGAATGACACGGGCCCGCAGGCCATCAAAAGTTTCTTTCTTCACTTTGAAGTTCTCGTCCATATAAGAAATAGTGATCGTATCTTTTCGGGTGATGTCTTCACGAACATCCGGTATGCTCAAACAGCCTTCGTTGAAGACCCAATCTTTACCGACTTCCTCTTCGATAACCGCATTGATAAAGACTTGCTTAAAATCGGCTAGTTCTTTTTGCTCCTTTTCGCCAAGGCTTTCATCATCGGCAAAAGCACTGGTATCGACCAGGAACAAACGAATGGCCTGCCCGATTTGAGGAGCTGCTAAACCAACACCGCTGGCATTTGACATGGTCTCCCACATGTTCGAGATCAGTTCACTTAATTTGAGATGGTCTTTAGCGATCTCTTTACATTCTTTTTTCAAGACTGGATCGCCATAAGCAACAATAGGTAACGTCATTTACACTCTATTTAAATATGCCTGCAAAATAAGGGTCGCACTTATCTCGTCTACCAGGGCCTTATTCTGTCTTTTCTTTTTGCCCATACCGCCTTCGATCATTGAAGCCATCGCCATCTTCGAGGTGAAACGTTCATCTTGGCGCGTTATAGATATTTGGGGAAATTTTTCGATCAATTTCCTTAAAAAGGATTTTATAAGTTCTTCGGATTCCGACGGTTCATTATTCATCTGTTTTGGTTCGCCAACGACAATTTGGTCGACAACCTCATTTTCCACATAGGCTTCCAAAAACTTCAACAACTCGTTTGTTGAAACCGTAGTCAGTCCGGAAGCGATCAATTGCAACTCATCAGTGACCGCAACGCCCGTTCTTTTTCTCCCATAATCCAACGCCAAAATCCTACCCATCCAAATAATTTCCGCAAAAATAAACCATATTATGTTATATGTATAAAAATGGTCTCCTTAATCGGTATCGACGGACTATATTTGTCCAAAATCAACACAAGAACATGACCGAATTAAGAGCACTTATAGAAAAGGCCTGGGACAATAGAGAGCTGTTAAAAGAAACGACGACTCAAGACGCCATTAGGGAAGTAATCAACCTTTTGGATGTTGGCAAATTGCGGTGTGCCGAACCCACTGAAAATGGATGGCAAATAAACGAATGGGTCAAAAAGGGAGTAGTGCTGTACTTTCCGATTCAAAAAATGGAAACCCTCGAAGCAGGAATCTTCGAGTACCATGATAAAATTCCGTTGAAGCGAGGGTATCGAGAAAAAGGAATTCGTGTCGTACCACATGCCGTTGCCAGACATGGTGCCTATATTTCCGCGGGAACCATTTTGATGCCCAGTTATGTGAATATCGGTGCTTATGTCGATGAAGGTACAATGGTCGATACTTGGGCCACTGTCGGTAGCTGTGCACAAATCGGGAAGAACGTTCACCTCAGCGGTGGTGTCGGTATCGGTGGAGTTTTGGAACCCTTGCAGGCAGCCCCGGTAATAATAGAAGACAATGCTTTTATTGGAAGCCGCTGTATCGTTGTGGAAGGTGTACGTGTGGAAAGCGAAGCCGTTCTCGGAGCAAACGTGGTTTTAACGGCCTCCACAAAAATAATCGATGTCACCGGCAACGAACCCAAAGAAATGAAAGGTCTGGTACCTGCACGGTCGGTGGTCATTCCCGGAAGTTATACCAAGAAATTTCCGGCTGGGGATTTTCAAGTACCATGTGCGTTGGTTATCGGAACAAGAAAAGAAAGTACCAACAAAAAAACCTCTCTGAACGATGCCTTGCGAGAATATGATGTAGCGGTGTAGTACATTTGGCTAAGGCCCTTTCATTTTGATTCAATAATTCCTTGGGATGAATCCCAAGGCAATTCAATTGCCACAGACTTTAGCCAGTATGTTGTAACTAAACTACCATCGGCTAAAGACCGATGGGTTTGGGTTCGCCTAAAGGCGACTAAAGTTCAACCAATTCCCCTATCGCTTTGCGCATTTCTTTTTCGTATGGCGTATGGCGTATGGCGTATGGCGTATGCAAAAATACTAAAGTCTTCGCCTAAAGACGAGGGATTCCCCCCCCAGAAGGATACATTAATCCATTACAATGGCCTTAGCCAAACCTTTTAGTGCTCATTTCAGAACGAGGATAGTAATTTGTACCAAGAAACTTCGAATCTAAAAGGTTTCTTCGTCCTTTTAAATTTGCACATTGATATACTCATGACACATGAAAAATCGGAGAATTTAGGATGCGTATTTTAGTTTCTAACAAGGCAAAATTATTAAGCATAGCCGTAGCTACGTTTAACGCCGTTAGAGGCTAAAAGACGCTTATAAAAATTCGTGTTTTCATGTGTCATGAGTATATATCCTATATTTGAAAGGATGAAAATTCTGCTCATACAGCAAAAAATGGTCGGTGACGTTTTGGTCAGTTCATTGTTGTGCGAGCATATTAAGGAGCATCTCCCTGATTCGGAAGTCCATTACTTAATCGAAGAACATACTAGGGCAGTTGTTGAGCAAAATCCGTTTGTTGATAAAATCGTTCTTTTTCAAAAGGAATACAAAACGAGCCAGTCGAAGTTCTACGGGTTTCTAAAGTCCGTCCGAAAAGAAAATTACGATGTGGTAATCGATGTCTATGGAAAGCTGGAAAGCAACCTGATTGCCTATTTTTCCAAAGCAAAAATAAAAATCGCCTACCCCAAATGGCGCTCAAAGTTTTTGTACACGCATCACATTCCGATAAAATCAAGACGACCCGGAAGTACTTTTACCACTATCGATGATCGGTTGGCGTTACTCTACCCCATTATTTCTGAAAGTTTGGATATTCAAAAAAAACCTAAAATACATTTGGGCCAAAATGAAATGCTAGAAGCAGAAAACTTTTTGAATCTTCAAGAAATGAGCTCTAAAAAACCTCTGATCATGTTGGGGGTTTTGGGTAGCGGTGAGAGCAAGACCTATCCTTTAAAATATATGGCGGAAGTTATCGATTCGATAGCAAAGGAAACAGATGC
Source organism: Flavobacteriales bacterium (assembly GCA_003232435.1). Classification (GTDB taxonomy): domain Bacteria; phylum Bacteroidota; class Bacteroidia; order Flavobacteriales; family Flavobacteriaceae; genus Aurantibacter_A. The sequence continues at coordinate 4,133 of QIJL01000415.1, forward strand.
GACCCTTTTGTTCAATTATATTCCATCTCAAGAAAAAGACGCTCGAAAAGTCTATGAACTCTGCAACGAAAGCACTAGGTGTAAAATTTCATTCGAAACTTTTTCGCCGGATCTTCGAAAGTTTTTGGCCTTGTTAAAATGCTGTGATTGCTATATCGGTAATGAAGGTGGTAGCACTAATATGGCCAAGGCGCTCGATGTGCCGACATTTTCGATTTTTGCCCCCTGGATCGATAAGGTGGGTTGGAGCACTTTTGCCGATGACAAAAATATTTCCGTTCACGTTGCGGATTATTTTCCTGAGAAATTCGAGAAGGCCTCAAAAAAGGAAATCAAGTTGAATACGCAAAAATTATATGAACTCTTCGAGCCAGGACTTTTTCAAGCCAAACTACTTAGTTTCCTAAAAACCGAAATCTTTTCTGACCAATAAAACTTGATAGGCATCTAATGCTATTTTCCAGTCATTCTTTAGCATATATTCTATTGTGGTTTTACCTTTCCCCCCATTTGGCAATCTACAATCATCGATCAATACAATCGTGTTTTCGTGAAGTCGGTCTTCAATGGCTTTGAACTCCTTCAGATGATGTTCTTGGCTTTTGACTTGAACTTCTAGGTCTTTACTATAGTCGTAACTATCCAAATATAGAAAATCAACTTGTTGATCAAATTCCTTTAAAAAAATAAGGGAATCTGACAGATAAACTCTGACATGGTTTCCTAAATTTTGCGTATCGACTTCGGTCTGAGAACCTTTGACCGAATCTTCACTAATATCGACCGAATGCATAAACGCATCGTTCTCTTTTGCCCACTTTCCGAAAACAATTGTTGCGGCCCCATCGCCTTTTGCTCCCTGAAGACCTGATCGAGAAGTCCCGGTTTCCACGATGACCTTGGCCTGCGTTTTGTCGAGTAGATCCAAAACCTTCTGAAAAGTTATCCTGCGTTTGCCAAAATTATATTTGTAAGGCATAAACGGGCTCAGAGGACGATGTTTGATGAATTTCACCAAAACATATCCGAATAGGGCCAGTCCGATTATCCAAAGAAATACGTGCATGAAAGAAGAGTTTTATCGTTGGTTTCAAAAAGCTGAAAACGAAGTTCGAATAAATTCATTTCAACAAGTCGAAAATAATCGATTGCGAGGTTGATTCCTAAATTCGGCTTCAATATGTGGAATGAAGTTTATGGTTATCTTTGAATTTTAAAAGGGAAAACGTAATTATGAGGGTCGGTTTCGATGCCAAAAGAATTTTTCATAATAACACCGGGCTTGGCAATTACGGAAGGGATGTCATAAGAATTCTACACGAACATACCTCAGTCGACAAATTCATTCTTTACAATACGAAGCCCTCAAAAATCGAGAGACTTAAAATTCTAGACCGAATTCTGGTACGCTACCCGAACAATTGGTTATGGAGGCGATTCTCTTCGCTTTGGCGCCTGGGGCCCGTAACGAAGCAGATAGCTGAAGACGGCGTTCAAATTTACCACGGACTATCGGGGGAAACTCCTGTAAGATTAAAAGATAAAGGAATCGCTTCGATCGTAACTATTCATGACCTTATTTTCTTAAGCCACCCCCAATTTTACTTTTGGTTCGATAGATTGGTCTATAAAAGAAAATTCAAACATGCCGCGAAGAATGCTGAAAAGGTTATTGCCATAAGTCAACAGACCAAGCGGGATATTGTAAAGTACCTGAATATAGATTCGGAAAAAATAAGTGTTGTATATCAAGGTTGCAATGATGCCTATAAAAAAGACTATAATGAAGGCCAAAAGTCCCAGGTCACCAAAAAATACAATTTACCGGAACAATTCATATTGAATGTCGGTACACTTCAAGAAAGAAAAAATGCGCTATCTATTGTCAGGGCAATAAAAAATAGCCCGTATATCTTGGTTTTGGTAGGTGGGGAAAAAAAATATGCGAACAGAATATATACCTACATCAAAAACAATGGATTGCAAAAACAAGTCATGTTCTTGAAAAATGTACCTGTAGAAGACCTGGCCATTATTTACCAATTGTCAACGGTCTTCTGCTACCCATCTATTTGCGAGGGTTTCGGCATACCCATTATCGAAGCGATGTTCAGTAAAACCCCGGTTATCACTTCGAAGGGAAGTTGTTTTCCCGAAGCCGGTGGTCCAACATCCATTTATATCGAGCCCGAAGATCATAAAATGCTACGCGAAAAAATAGATCTTTTGTTTGAAGATTCAAGACTACGTGCGCAAATGATCGAAAGCGGATTGGAATATGTTCAAAAATTTACCGATGAGCGCGTGGCGAACCATGTCTTTGATGTATATCGAGAGATAATCGACATCGATGAAACCATACCTGCCCAAAAAGAAAGACTTTCAGCGGTAATGATTACGTTTAACGAAATCGAACACATCGATGAAGTTCTGCAGAACCTAAGCTTTGCCGATGAGATCATCGTTGTTGATTCATTCAGCTCTGACGGTACAGTTGAACGAATCAAGCAGTATGAAAATGTAGAGCTGATTCAAAGACCTTTTAAAGATTTTACCGACCAAAAATCCTTCGCTTTAGAACAGGCATCACATGATTGGGTTTTATTTATGGATGCCGATGAACGAGTCACAAACGACCTAAAGCATGAAATTTTAGATGTCGTCGATAGCCAAGACGATACCACTAGCGCCTATTATTTTTATCGGACCTTTATGTTCGAAGAAGAAGTACTGAATTTTAGTGGTTGGCAGACCGACAAGAATTATCGGCTTTTCAGAAAGAGCAAAGTTTATTTTGCCCAAGATAGAATCGTACACGAAACACTGGTCGTTAATGGTAAATCAGATAACCTGAAGAATCGACTTATTCATTATTCATATA
>QIJL01000371.1 GCA_003232435.1 Flavobacteriales bacterium
AGACCGATTATTAGACCCGGATAACCAAAGAATTCAGCTGGATACCATGATGAAGGCTGCCGCAGTTGTGGGAAAACAAGTACGGATTGATTTAATTGACCTACCACTTTCAGCATGATTTTACCTTACCGAGACAATCTCTTTCCCTCATTGTCTTTCTAAAAAAATCCGAGGGGGTCTGAAGTTGCGGCGGGATAGGGTTGTTGCGTCATCCTTAGGTGGCGTAGGCTGCGCCCATCGTTTCAGCGAGTTGGGTGACGAGCGTACTTTTTCCGGTCTGACGTGCGCCGTTGAGTAAAACGACGGGGGTATCGGCTAGAGGTTCGCGTAATTCAGATTCGATATTTCGTGCGTACATGGTTGTATTTTAGCCATGTAGTGGTGAATTTTCAATATAAAATAAGATTAAAAAGGGCAGATCTGAACGTATGGTGAAGAACTTTAGTGATTGGGGAGAACGTCGCTCCCACAATTGTTAATCAGATTACAGGGAAGAGAAACGCCAGTCACAGGAAAACCCCGTATTTTTTGCCAACTGAACTAATGACCTCATTGTGACCTCATACCTTTCTTTCAAAATGTTTTTGTTAAATAAGCCATCGTAGTCAGATATTCTTAAATCAGAAATAAAACTTTCCGTCCGACCGCGCCAAACCTTTTCCGTTAGCTCTTTTCTAGATTCAGTTAGCCCATTAAGCTGCATCTCAATAAGTTCGTCCAAATAACGATCCAGAGATGGGATTCTATTTCCCTTTGAGGAGTTGGTTGATTTAGAAACTGGAAGCAAGTTCCAAAGCTGATTATGCCCAACAAAAGACCAGGGAAGGAAATGATCCAGAGAGATGCTACTTACATCTAGCTCTTGCCCTGTGTAGATGCAATAAAATGTCTTTTGCTTAAAGGCTGATTTCCAATAAGCCGTCTCTTTTAAAAGAGAGACTCGTGCTGGGGGTTGAAACAATTTTTTGGAAATTGCAGGAACATTTGGGTTCTTATTTTGTAAGTAATTTTGCCACTTCCACAGTACCCATGACTCGACAATAGAATAGTTGAGCAGAAGATATTCTGCCCATTCATGATGGACTTCCAATTCTTCCGTATCTAATAACCGATACAAAGGTTTCTTAGAGTCGAAACCTTTTGTTGCCAATTCCCTTATTAGAAAGTTTTTATCTCTATCAGATTTCCCTCGAAGTTCACCATCAAAAAATACAGTTAGCAATCGAAATGGGACATACCGTAGAAGTGAATCAAGTACGGAAGGGGTCTTTTTTATAGTCGTGCGTAATGTCTTTTCCGAAACCGAAAAATCAGGATCAAGATTAAGCTGATCAAGGATCACTGCAACTTGATCTTGCTTACCAAATGATAATCTGTAAAATCGGTGCGGATACCAGGCAATGACGAGCATTTCTTCGGCGATAGACCTCAGTGGAATGTAATTGTTTATGAATTTATCTGAATGGAGCTTTCGTAAAAGTGCTTGAAAAAAAAGATATTTATAGGAGTTAGTAGTAGACTCAAAAATTCTGACAAGCTTCCCGATGTCTATTTTTTTAGATTTAGGAATTTGATTCATCGGTCGCCCAATAGTTTGCTTTATGCGGAAAAATCCGCCTTATTCCACCACGAGGGTCAGTTTGATCACCGAGATACCTTGGGATTAGATGAACGTGCAGATGTTGTACTGTTTGTCCCGCAGCAACCCCATCATTAATTCCGATGTTATATCCATCAACTCTTTGAGCATGATCAAGACCTTTTTTTGCAATGCCAAGTGCTTTCAAGAGATCTACTTGCTCTTCCTGGGATACATCAAAAAAGGACAAGATGTGCTGTTTCGAGATAATTAGTGTGTGGCCTGTTGAGATAGGGAAAGCATCTCTAATTATAAAAAAATGATTAGTCTCATCAATAATTCTTTTTTGTTGGATCGAGCAAAATAAGCAATTCATCGGCTTATCACAGGGAACAAATCAAACATGCCTGATCTTCAGGATCATCATCTAGCTCACTTTTAAGTAGATCCTGCCATTTTCGTGTTTCTTTTTTCTTTGAAAGGGTGGGAGTTTTTTCTTTCTCTTCGGCCCGTTCCACAATTTCATCAAGCGTACCCGACTGATGCCAGGTATAGCCCTGCCCGCATTCTTCAACCTCGGTCTTTAGCCAATCGAACTTTCTTTGTGAGACCTCTCGCTCAATTCGTTTTGCTTCTTCAAAACGATCAGGGTGCCTACGCTTCAGGCCCAGCCATTCATTCTGCCGCTGAAAAAAACAGAAATAACATCCTGAACGGCTTCGCCATTCATAATATTTTGGAATACCGATGGTATTCTCAAGTGTTTGAAAAACATCCTCTCTGACAATGCCATCTTCAACAAAAGGAAAGAGCGCTTTGATAGTTGGTTTTTTACTGATGTATCCTTCCCGGTTTTCGTCTGCACGAATGCCGATATAGCTGATGACAGGATCATCTCCGACAAACTTTTCAAAAGGTTTGATTTTCATTGTTAAGGTACACCAACGCTGGCGAGGAGAAGGCAGGTAATTGTCGTACATTTTCAGCCAATGTTCAAAAGGTTTTCCGCTGCTTAAGCGTGTAATCTCTTTTCCTAAATAGGCTTCGAGTTTATCAAGGATTTCATAAACTTCCTCAAGTTCCGCACCGGTGTCACAGAAAAAATACTCCATTTTTTCTGATATTTCCGGATGGTGATCTCTGATGTAGATGGCGAGGGCCGTGCTGTCTTTCCCCCCGGAAAGCCCGAGCACATGACGTGTGTTTTTATCCGCATTGAGTGCGAGTTCGTGCCACTTCATAGTGCGTGTCTCATTTTTTTTAGGGTGATTGTATTAGTGCGGTATGGCTAGAAATTCATCTGTGACTTCGGCAAGAGCAGCGAGCTTGAGACTGTCGTCTCCGAGGCTATCGAGCCATTTTTTTATGTCAGACTGAACCTCTTTAATTTTTTCGTGGCGATTTTTACCAACCACCACAAGTTCTTCGTGAGCTAGACCCCCTTTTTTGACACAGCCCAATAAATAGAGATCAGAATCATCATCAAGTTTTTGTACTGGTACTTGGTGATGGATTCGACGTTTTTCTAGGTCTTTAAGTTTACCGATGAACTTTTTCAAACGGTGGACAGCAGTGTCTCTGCTTGTATCATTCCATTTTTTCAGTTGTCTATGTCCAAGGAACATCACAAGATTCTCGAACCAAACCTCATCGCTAGCACCCATTTTAGTGAGTCGCAGGATAAAGGTCAGAAACCCTTCGCGGTCAATCGTATAACGGTCCAGCCCAGCATATTGAGTAGAGAGTGTTTCCCGTAATGCGGCTAGTTCTATTTTCTTATCCAATCCAAACGCCTCAGCCAGCAACGACCTCATCTCGTGATGTAGTTTTGCACAACAACATTCTAATTCTCTGAGTATTTGGGATAGCCCTTCGGAAAGCTCCTTACCAGATGAGGGCTTCGCATCAATACCCAGAGCTTTAGGAATATCTTCGAGTAATAGTTGCGTTAGAGTTCCCTGAATCTGGAAGGCATCTCGGACTGCTTGCGCTTCTTTCGAAAGTCCGCGTTTCGTCCTAAGTGTATATTCCGGCAGTTCCCCAATGAATTGGGCAATGG
>QIJL01000499.1 GCA_003232435.1 Flavobacteriales bacterium
CCCTTGGCTGGTAAATCGAAAGCTCCTTTTTAAGCTATGGGCTACTTCTTGAATTTAGGGTATCAATATCTGTATGAAAATCGGTGTTAAGTTGAAAATGGTCTTTTATAAACGTTTTCAATTTATTTTCCCTGTCTTTTATGAAAATTTTTATGCTGTCCACATTTCCCCAATCACATTTCGTTTCATCTATTTCGTTTTGAGACATTAAAGGAGATAGATTGAAGTCTTGCAATTTATCTTTTGTATTTTGATTTCCCTTGCTTGAATTTGATGCAACGTAGTCAATAACAAGGTTGCCTATACTGTGCTTATACTTTTCAATAAACTCATCGTCATATTCAACATTTTTTGCACGCTGTGCAGAGATATGTTCAATACTCAATTTTTCCCGTTCAATTTTCGTAAAATACTCTCTCATACCTAAAAGCGGAAAACCTTTTACATTTCGCATTTTATTTTCATATGAAAACAAAATGTATCGAACAGAATTTTTACTCAACCATTCATAATAGTTATCGTATTCAAGTACTTCTAAAGCCCTATGATTGATATTCCACCAGTTATCCGTAGTAAATCTTTCAACCAGTGCGACGACATCTTCGTTGTTTCTTAATTTGGTGTATAAGTAACTTTCTCCATTGCTCCGTAAGCCAACCAATGATGCCCTAAATGTGAATCGGTTTATAAGGTGCAATAGCTTATCAAACGTATCTTTTTGTTCCTTGTAAATCAACATAAGTGCAGGATAGAAGGGAGCAATCCTACCTATCATAAACAATTGTGACAACTCAGTTCGTTTGTCTTTTTCCTCCTGAATTTGCGAGTAAATTGCAAAACTATTTTTTAGTCTTGTGGAGTAATTTTGGATTTCATTTATTGCTAATGTTTTGGACTTTTCAGCATTGACAAGTTTTATTATTTTGTTTCTTATGAATTCTTTTGGCTTTTCCTGGTAATCTGCGGGGCAATCTTCAAAAGCAATTGTATGATAACGTAATACATCTCTATCATTTAGTTCAAATTTCTCTAATATCCGGTATATTTCAGCAAAGTCTAATTGTATATTTTTTATAATTTGATCTGGATTGTTGGACGCAAGCCCTGCATTATACATAAGGAAGCTTTTTATAGATTCTAAATCTGTTAGTTTTTTTCCTCTATCGTTCAAAAGCTCAAATATTTGTGTGGCAGTATTAATTTCGTCTACGACATACAATAGAACATCTGCGTTTGTAGAGGTTTTATATATTTTTTCAAGAACGGTTAAATCGTATTTTTCTAATTCCTTCTCGAAATATTCTTTTGCTTCAAGAAGCAAGCGCTGTGATAAGGTGCTTATCTTTGGGTCTTTTGCTTTAGTTTGACTTAGAATAATGTTATGCAAAAAAGCACTATCTTCATTCGCTGTTTCCAACTTAAAGACATCATCATCTTTTACAAAAATTCTTTTTGTCCTATCGGACACTAAATTTGAAGATTTTTTAATTAGTTTCTGAATGAGAATATTTATAAAAATTACGAAAGTTGTGAGTCGCTGCTGTCCATCAACTATGTCAATAACTAAAAATTCATTTCTGTTACCGTTGATGTGAAATAGGAAGGAACCTAAAAAATAACTGCGGTCTGGATGCTGATTGACAATATCAGACAGGAAATCTCTCAGATTATCTTCTTTTTCCCATGAATATGCCCTCTGATATATTGGGACATTAAATATTCGTGTACCATCAAAGATATCTTTTACTGTTGATTTTCCAGTTTGCATCTCATTGTCCTTTTTTTTACACCATAACGCCCAAGCTCAGCGACGGCGATAGCCGTTCGCTGTAGCGCATTGTTAGTCTATTTTAAGCCGAACTGTGCCTTTTGTATCAGTTTGTTATTTTGGAATATAGCATTCATATTGCTTCCATTGTTATTTACCCACTGATACATCACAGTTTCTATAGATTCCATCACGCCGGGAACACCATCCATTTTATTTCGGGACATTTCTTCGCCTTCATCACCTATGATTTGAACAACCTCGCTGTATGACATACCATTCTTGATTCGTTTATATTCATCAAAAGTAACTATCTGTTTTCCTATGCTTGGTATCTTAAAGCCAGCTTCCGGTTTAGAAGATGGTGTGTTTGAATCTTCAGTCATTAATGATACGATTATTCCAAGACCAGCTAAAGCCAAGAAGCCAACCAAGAGGTAAATCAAGCATCCAGTTTTCTTTTTCAACACCGCCCCACAATTGGGACAGTTATTAGCGTTCACACTTACCTCATGTCCGCAGTCTTTACACTTCTTTAATGAAGCATTTCCCTCGCTGTTGATTCTTCTGTATTCATTTCTTTTACTTAAATACAAGGGGAAGCACACAATCCAGAGGAGCAAACATGCAAAGAACCAACCCCAAGACCCCATATCTGTAAACCCGTTGGCTTGCCCTTGCTTCACTCCAATTGCTTTTGCATCAAACAAAACCCAAATACTTGTGCCCAGCACGAGAAGTATTATTGTCGGTTCCATAGTTCGCTCCTTTCACTTTCAGGCTAACGTTTGAATTCAGTGGAAAACAGGGGATACGATGAGCTTATTTGAAACACCGAACGTCGGAATTAACAATGGTATTTCGATAAACCCAACCCCTGATTTTCCACTGCAATGATTTGTTATGTTTTACTTTATGATGCTACTTTTATCCCATAGATTACAGTATTCGTATGTGGATCTCCCAAGCCCGTCAATACCAGGATAAAGCGTTTTAGCTGTGATATTCATTTGATAAAGCTCTTGCATGATTTCTGGCTTCATAGCTTTAGGTATTGTTATTTCGTGTAACCCTCCAACATCTTTGATCATTTTCCTATGATCCATTAATGGATTTGTACAAACTGAAAACCTTCCCTGTTGAGCTTCAAGTCTTTCGTTAGTGTTAAACGCCATTGTAAAATGCAAAATATCAGCTGAATTGGGATCTGCAGCCAAAACATTAAAGTTGGCATTAGCATCGGAAAGCCTTTTGTCTCCCTCGGTAACAACCTTAGAGAAGTCACCAATCAATATTAATGCATCTGAATCTTCTTGCTCACAACATGCAAAATAAAGAGCGACCCAAGGAGAACAAGACCAGTCAAGTTTTCGTGTTGGCGCTGAATAATGCTGCATGACAATGGACCAACCCATGAAATCAATTTCTCCAGAGTTTTGCGGTAATAAGGAAATGGTGTTTTTTACAGGCAGTAAATTCCGAGCACTGATAGAAAATTTATTAATGCATTCTCTCTCAAGTTGTAGAGCTTCCCCCCTGTTAAGTTTTCTTCTGTTAACTATTCGCGTAAAAGATGGCTCGAGAGTCCAATTGCTATCAGCTTGTCCACGAAATAAAAAATTTGGATGAAGCGTAGCAGTATTCTTGAATTGTGATATTTCGTTAACTAACTCCGAAAAAATCATATTTGACTCCAAAGTTTATCTCACTTTCCGCACAATTTAATTTAAGGTTTTCGTTATTTTTTTACAAGGCCAATAACGGTGTTCCTGGATTTGCAGCAGTTGCAGGATTTTCTCATGTATATCCGTAAGTGAATCAGTAAATTCTTTAATCGTTTCCGTTCCTTTTTTTAATTGGTA
>QIJL01000361.1 GCA_003232435.1 Flavobacteriales bacterium
CAGGAAGGTCAAAAAATAACGAAACTTTAATAGTCTGTACATAGTATTCACATTAGTAAATCGAAATGATTTGCTTATTTTGCTTCCTCTCGAAAAAGAAAATCTCTAATCACATTTTTCAAATCAGGCTTTAAAATAATATGGCAAAGATATTAAACGTAGGTAACCTGAAAAAAACCTACACTAGCGGTTCAAGGCAATTGACCGTATTGGACGATATTTCCTTTTCGATTGAAGAAGGCGATACATTTTCGATTGTCGGCCCATCGGGTAGTGGTAAGACCACTTTATTAGGCTTGTGTGCCGGGCTTGACCACCCTGATTCGGGAAGTGTAGAAGTATGCGGAACCCCCTTGACCTCATTGAACGAAGACGAGCGTGCGATGCTTCGGAATAGAGAAGTCGGCTTTATCTTTCAAAATTTTCAGTTGTTACCAACGCTTACGGCTTTGGAAAATGTAAGTGTACCCCTAGAACTTCAGGGCACCAAAAATGCCGCAAAATACGGAATGGATTTGTTGGATAAAGTGGGACTGGCAGATCGTTTTCATCATTATCCCTCTCAACTTTCAGGAGGCGAACAACAACGGGTCGCCCTGGCCCGGGCTTTTTCAAATAGTCCATCTATATTGTTCGCTGATGAACCCACCGGTAACCTTGACGAAGAAACCGGAGAAAATGTGACACAATTGCTTTTTGATTTAAACCAAGAGGCCGGGACCACTTTGGTGATTGTCTCACACGATTTGGATTTGGCAAGGCGAACGCAACGAATACTCAAGTTAAAAGGCGGAAAAATCGTTGCTAACGAAAGCACGCTTCAACTATGAGCGACCGTCCCTTGAAATCTGGAAAAGCGGGAACTTCTTGGTTGCTGAAAATGGCTTGGCGCGATGGCAAGGCCAGTGGAAAACGACTGCTTCTTTTTATGGCTTCCATTATTTTGGGTATCGCTGCCGTAGTTTCAATACAATCATTTAGTGAAAATCTCAAATACAATATCGCGCTTCAGTCCAAGGCGCTGATGGGTGCAGATTTCATAATCGATAGCAATAGTGAACCTAATGAAAGGGTTTTGGAAATCATCGATTCGTTGGGCGGTGCCGATGGGCGCGAGATTAATTTTCCGTCCATGGCGACTTTTTCGAATACCGAAGCGACCAAATTGGTCTTGGTTCGCGGAATAGAAGGAGACTACCCCTTTTATGGAGAATTGGAAACCGAGCCTCAACAGGCCCATTCAGAATATCAACAATCCGGCGGAGCTCTTGTCGACGCGACCCTGATGTTGCAATTCAAGCTCAAAACCGGTGACTCTATCAAGGTTGGTAATTTGAAATTACCGATATCGGGAAGTCTTTCTTCCGCTCCGGGAAGCACGGGAATAACTACTTCAATAGCTCCACCGGTATTCATTCCCTTGGAATGCATCGAGCAAACCGGACTTGTTCAAAAAGGGAGTCGCATCCGATATAATTTTTATTTCGTTGCAGAACCTGATACTGATCTAAGAAGATTGGATCGGAAAATCGACCCCATTCTAGATGCCGAAAATGCAGATCTCGACACACATACTTCCACTGCCAGGCAATTGGGCCGTAGATATGAAAACGTTGCAAAGTTTTTGAATTTGGTCGCGTTTATAGCACTTCTTCTAGGGTGTGTCGGCATAGCAAGTTCGGTGCATATTTATATAAAGGAGAAATTACAATCCGTTGCGATTTTGAAATGCATCGGTGCCACAAGAAAACAAACCTTTCTAATCTATTTGATTCAAATAGCGGGTATGGGCCTTTTGGGAGGTATCCTAGGTACCTTACTTGGCCTTGCTTTACAATGGTCGTTTCCATTGCTGTTGCAAGATTTTCTTCCCTTCGAAGTAGAATTGACATGGGTCTTCCAGCCGATTTTTATGGGACTTTTGTTGGGTATTTCAATGGCAGTACTTTTTGCGCTTTCGCCGCTAATGGGCACTTGGTATGTTTCGCCATTGCGGGCCTTACGAATACAAGACAATTTCTCGATAAAATCACAAAGAGCCAATATTTTGATTCTTGTCGCCATTGTGTGGTTCATGTATCTTTTTTCACACTGGTTGTTGGGCAATTTTCGACTGGCAATCGGATTTATGATCGGGGTCGTAATCATTTTTGCCATACTTGCGGGCATAGCCAAACTTTTTATGTGGGCGGTCAAGAAGTACTTTCCGAATAGTTGGGGTTTTACCGCCCGCCAAAGTTTATTGAACCTATATAGGCCCAATAATCAGACGATGGTTCTGATATTGGCAATTGGCGTAGGTTCGTTTTTGATAAGCAATCTCTATTTCACAAAAGACTTCCTATTGGCAAAGACTTCTTTAGAGACCGGTTCTAAAAGTCCAAATATTATTTTGTTGGATGTACAAACGGAAGAACGTGAGGGAATTGCGAATACATTTTCGCCGAAAGGACTCCCGCTTATTGACAATATTCCAATTGTTACCATGCGTGTGCATGATATCAAAGGACGACCGGTAAACGACATCCGAAAAGATACGACCGCGAAGGTCAATCAATGGATTCTGAACCATGAGTTTCGTGTGACCTATCGTGATTCGCTGACTGCTTCTGAAACCTTGAGTGCCGGGGAATGGACTAACGAAAAAGAAATTGATGGCCTTGTTCCTATTTCCTTGTCTGACAATGTTGCCCGTGATGCACTTGTCAAAGTAGGGGATAAGATGACCTTTAATGTACAAGGTGTTTTGATGGAAACCGTTGTTGCCAGTATTCGCGTGGTCGATTGGGGTCGGATGCAAATGAATTTTTCGATAGTGTTTCCAATCGGAGTTTTGGAGAATGCCCCACAGTTTCATGTTATGACGACCAAAGTGCCCGATGACGAAACATCCGCAGAACTGCAACAAGAGTTGGTTCGAAAGTTCCCTACGGTTTCGATTATCGATTTAAGACAAATGATAACTTTAGTAGAGGGTATTTTAGATAAGATTTCATGGGTCATCAACTTCATGGCCTTTTTCAGTATCCTTACAGGAATCATTGTTTTGATCGGGTCTGTGCGAACCAGTAAATACCAACGTATCAAGGAAAGTGTTTTGTTGCGTACTCTTGGGGCGAAGAGCAAACAGATTTTAAAAATTACGGCATTGGAATATCTTTATTTAGGACTTTTGGGAGCTGGTATCGGCATTCTACTATCTTTCGTAAGTAGTCAATTGTTGGCCTACTTTGTATTCGACACCCCATTTGTTCCTTCTTGGGTTCCATTTTTGGTTGTTCTTCCCGGAATCACGCTGTTGGTTTTGTTAATCGGATTATCCAATAGCAGGAGTGTTATCAAGAGTCCACCCTTGGAAGTTCTTCGCAAGGAAGGGGTGTAGCCAAAGAAATAACTGTTCTGACACCGTAGAGAGATGAAATAAAAGACAAAAACCGAGCTGTCTTAGAGCCTGTTTTGAAATATGTCATTAGAATTGTTATGCCCTATTTTTAATGCAGAACGAGGCAAAATTTTCAAGCATAGCATCGCTACGGTTTAAAATTTTAACGAAGTTATGCGCAAAAAGAGGGTATAAGAAAATAATATAAGAAAATAATCGAGATATTTCAAAACAGGCTCTTAGGCTTCGCTTTTGGTATTCCTGATCAGACCAACGCCCGCAAAGAAAAAGATAGTGCCCAAAATACCATAGACCATCATCATTTTTGTAGTACCCGAACCATTTGCAAATAGAATGGCCGTATAAACAAGGCCTCCAATACCTAAAAGGGTCAATACCGCCCCGAATATTTTTTTCAAATCCATGGGGTTAAAAATAGAAAAATAGTTTGAATTGACCGTCAGACCACACTTTTTGATGTAATTATGGTAAAATAAAGGAAGCGAAAACCGGGTCAAGATGCATCGAACTTCGGCAAGGTGTTTTAGGGGTCGAACACCGTTATCGGGGCTTTTTTACACTTTGTCCGAAGTTTTGTCGCTTAACGAGTATTTTGTCTCGTTGAACGAACCGAACCCCCGAAAAACGGGGTCTGCGGGTTTTATATATATAAAACCTACAGTCATGAAAACTATCGCAACTTTAATTTTCGTTCTTTTTATCGGAGTAGCTACACAAGCTCAAACTGCTACTGAAGAAGTTAAGGTAGCTACCATCGAAATGACAATCGTAACTGAAACTGCTACTGAAGAAGTTGTTACTGAAAAGAACACTGAAGTTGCTCGTTTGTACAAGCGTTCTAACAGCCGAGTTAAGAAAGCCTTGTCTTTCACTACTAAGAGAAACAGAGCTAAAATGGCTTAATCGATTTCGAATAGCTTTATCTTACAATTACCGCGACCCATCCACCTTTAAAAGGAGCTTCCACTTGTATTGTACCACCACCCTGAATTGTTTGCGGTTCTTCCGATAGCCATCGGCCCTCAGTAACGCTGATCCATTTGAGTTTAAAAACGCCATTGGTGTCTGAGAGATCAAGTTTTACACTTCCTCCGTAAGGAAAATACAACACATAATTTTCTCCTGCCTTTGTGGCAATATAGGCTTCGTTGGGTTGCCTATCGGAAAGTAGGTCCATCATGGGCTCTATGTTCCACAATTTTATTTCTGTTTCCAGAAGGCGGGCTGCTTTAATACTGGCCTTGGCTTTCTCATTTAAGCCATTTCCAGCATCGGGGCGATGAAAACGCGAACTGGCGGAACCCGCCAAAATATTTCGCCAAAAACGTTCCACACCATCTTCGAGTCCGCCAGTTCCGAAAGATTTATAACCGCCACCATAGATTTTCGTGTGATTGCTGGGCCGAACATGTACTTCGTTGACCTTATCGAGCAGATAGAGAAGCTCTCGCCAATGATCGTCCCCGAAATTACGACTGTTGACCTGTGAGATATCGGCAAATTGATAATGTTCTACATCCTTAAAAATAATGGGAGTACTGACCGCTTTTTCTCCCATATAGGCATCGTTGAACATATCGGTAGTGAATACGTTCACTCCTTTTTCTTTTGCCCTGGCCTGAATAAAGCTTATCCAATATTGCCCCCATGCCACGGGTGTGGTCGTTTCATTGTTCATACAATAGAGCACGTTACCATAATTCAAGCTGTATGAAAGCATTTTGGAAACAAAGGCTTCTTGGTATTTTCTGATTTTATCCAATTTGTCATTGTACATCGGCATTCCGGGAATAGAATGAAAAAAAGGTTGCTGGTCAGCGGAGGGATGTTTCGGATACGATTCCGTAAAGCCCGTTTCTTTATAGGTGTAGTTAGAGTTTATAC
>QIJL01000525.1 GCA_003232435.1 Flavobacteriales bacterium
GAACATCCTAAAAGCGGCAAGAAACCTTGGTATGGAACTTGTTGAAATACAGCATGTTGGGTAAATACGTCAATGATAGGCACGAGGAATCCCATGCACGGCGACGCAAAGATTCCTCACTTCGCTGCGCTGCGTTTCGGAATGACAAAAGAGTGTGTTGTCATTCCGGGGCACCCCAATCACGGTTACTCCATTAAAGAGATTCCTCCTGCGTCGGAATGACATAGTTTATGGGAATGACAATACCCGCTTTTTTGTCATTCCGACGAAGGAGGAATCTCAATGAGGCTGGTAAGGAAACAGGTATTCTAAAAAATTCATATCAGGATTAATAGTTTTAATCAAAGCAATCTTTTTTTCACGTCTCCGACCTTTAATCTCTTTCTCCTTGGCGATTGCGTCGTGAACCCATGTAAACTTTTGATAATACAGTAAATGTTTGCATTTATATTTCGCGGCGAATGTCTTTTTGTTCAATTTGATGTTTTCGGTATGTTGGTATAATCGTTTGGCAAGATAGTTCGTGACTCCCGTATACAGAACTGTTCGATTCTTGTTTGTTATGATATACACGTGGTAAACGTGATAACCTTCGCCTTTGAACATGCTTTAAAAGTACTAAAGATTCCTCACTACGTTTCGGAATGACAAAAGAGTGTGTTGTCATTCCGAGGCACGAGGAATCCCACGCACCGCACCGCAAAGATTCTTCACTTCGCTGCGCTACGTTCAGAATGACAATACCCGCTTTTTTGTCATTCCGAGGCACCTGCCTACCGGCAGGCGAGGAATCCCATGCACGGCGACGCAAAGATTCCCTGCCCGTCCGGCAGGCGGGCTCACTTCGTTGCGCTGCGTTTCGGAATGACAAAAGAGCGTTTTTTTCTTCTAAATTGTAAAAAAACCAAAGCGGCCGTTGCAAACAAACCAAATAAAAGCCAAAGCCAATTGGTACTTGCCCAGTTAGAAGTTGAAATCGGACTATTATCCCCAATAACGATCAAAGCGGCCCAAAAAGAGGGAGATATGGCAGTGCCCCTGTATTCATTGATATAATCGATTTTGGCCTTGCGAAGGGCAGCGGATTTTGTCATTCCCTCATCGAGACCTTTATAAAAAGCGGTCATCAGATCTTTACTGGTTTTATCATTGATCGTCCAAAGCGATGATACCACACTTTTGGCTCCGGAATGGAAAAAACCTCTTGCCAAGCTCATAGCACCTTCACCTTTTTTAAGTTCACCCAAAGAGGTATTACAACCACTCAACACGACCATATCCGCCTGATTTTTATTGGCATAGATTTCGTTCAAGAATAGTTTTTCGTCACTAAACGCTATCCATGGGTTGCCATCTTCCCCCACATCGGCATGGGTCGAAAGATGTACGATTTTGTAGTCGCTCAAATCGGTCAATAAACTGCTTTTTGTCGCTTCTTTGTTTAATGCGATTCGGCCCTCGAATATTTTATTCACTTCACTGATTTCGGCACCGCTAAAAGCAAGTTCAGGCAACCCCAAGGAGGCGAATTGAACCGGGGCGAGGCCAAGCAGTTCTTTTTCAGGATTTTGATCGATTTCCGTCTTGGCATCTAAATACGACATCGAATAGGCATAGCGTATCTCAACATCTTCGATCAAATAGCGGATTTTTTCTTTATCGACCACAAACGATTCAAAGGGAATTTGCTGTAAAATATGATCCGAAACAATAGTCAATTTTTTGCCGTTTATTTCGTTGTATACTTCTTCGGGAATCAATCTTTGAAAAACTGAATTCGAAGATTCGGAATACTTTGCCATTTTCTCCCGATTGGAAGTCATATCGGTAAGTTGACTATAAAGTGAAACCAAATCGTCATTGAGTAGGTTGACGGTATCAAGTTTAAAAAAACGGGTCTGGTTTGCCGAACTTAAGAGTCCGTACCCCTGTTCATCGTTAAGTATATATTGTAGAACTACTTGATCTTGTGAAATATAAATATTCTTAAAATTTTTATATGGCAGTACATCGACTTTCTTTTTAAGCTTGGCATATTCGGGAAACGCCAAGCTCAACGAATCTACAAAAGTGTTATACATTTTTTTATTGTCATAGACCGTTGACTTTAATATTGAAAGTGTGTCTTGAGATTTTGAATTACTATTCTGAAGCTCGTTTTCGGCCAGAAAAATGGCCTGTTTCAATTCATACTCACGTTTGACCATTACTTTTGGCAATCGTGCAATTTCTTTAGCCTGCTCGGTGGTAACATCTTCTAAAAGTAACAAGGCCTTGTTGCGCTCCATAAAATAATATGCTTCTTCGGGTTTATCCAATAGATAGCAAACTTCTACTGCTTTCGCGTATAAAGAGGATCCTTTTTCACGCCAAAAAAGTTTGGATTGGTACTCGGTGCTCTCTGAGCGAATGATATCTACTAGTTGATCGGCAAGGGCAAAAGTTTCAAGTGAACGAGTTAGATGTTTTTGGTTGTTGTCATGCTCATAATACTTTAGCCAACCATTGGCCTTTACAATAATGTGACCTAACAGTTTTATCTTATTGACTGATAGTTCCAAATCTTGAAGAATCGGTTCGTCGTCATATTTGATTTGCTTTTTTTTATCCGTAGTAAAGACTATAGCTTTTTGATAAAAATATATTCCTTTCTCAAATTCCTTTTCAGCGATGTATAAATCTCCTAAGTTTTCAAAGGGACTGGTATAATTCGAATCGAATGAAATTGCCTTGTTAAGATTTTCCAGAGAAGATTCAAAATTCTGGAGTTTTAATTGGGCATAAGCAAGACTATTTAGGACACGAGCCCTATCGCTATCAAATAAATTTTTGGAGTCTGCTAACACTTTTTGATAAGAGGGTATGGCTTCTTTATATCGTCCTGTCTCCAATAAGCGATTACCTTCAAGTTGATTGATTTCATTTGTCAAATAAAATTTATCGCTATTTGATTTGTTATAAATGGAATCCGCTTTGCTCAAGTGCAACTTGATTTCTGTGGAATGCTCTTTAATTCCCATTGTAGAATAAGTGTTCGCAATCTGGATGTGTGTTTTTATTAAAGTGGTCTCGTTTCCAGGTTTTTCCATATAGTAGGTTAGAACGCTTTCAAAACTGTCCAAGGCCTTATAAAAATCGCCAATAGCAATATATAACAATCCCAAACCTCTATTCGCCTTTTGAATCAGCCTATTATCCTGACCCTTGTCGACGAGTAACTCATAGAAATCGATGGCCTCATATATTTTGCCTTTTAAAAAGTGAAAATAGCCCAAATTGAAAAGTGTTTTTTCTACGGAACCATCTTGTAAACCACTTACTTGTTTCTTAATATTGTATGATTTTTGGGCATAAAAAATAGCTTTTTCAATGTCACTATCGTTTCCAGAATCCCACCAATTGTTTTGATACCATTTACTGCCTAAGTCGTGGTAGAATTCGGCCAATATCTCGCTTGGACTTTCTAACTCTTTGCTTTTTATTAAAGAGTCCATTTTTTGCTGGCGCACTTCTAAAGGGCTATCGGAATTGATAATGCGCATCAAGGCTTCGTCCTGCGAGTAGCAACAGGTCGTTATCAT
>QIJL01000218.1 GCA_003232435.1 Flavobacteriales bacterium
CTGCGCCCATCTGCCAGATCAGCGTTATCTGCGTTCCATTTTCGGATCTGATCATAAAAAAGGCTCGATATTTTGATGGCCTGATTAGTTACCGTTTTCGTAACTGTTCAGCCGAAGTGGTTTCTTCTTACTCAGCCAAAAGTCTATTCATCAAATCGAAAACGGCATTATTATCCCAATCCGCTATTGCGGTTTGGTGTACCACAATATTTCCTTCCTTGTCCAGAATATAGGTTCCTGAGGGCTTCAATAATTTGATAGGACTTGGTTCTCCGATAATTTGATAGGTAATCGGAAAAAAATATTCTTTTCTGGCCATAAATTCTTCGGGAAGGGCCTGTTCTTCATCTGTGATAATATAGAAATCAACTTGACCTTTATAACGATCATATAATTTCTGTATATCATCCATTTGGGCTCTTGAAGGCAAATGCCATGTGGCCCAGAAGTTTATAAAAACTACTTTGTTCCTCGATTTTTCAAAATTGAAATAATCCCATTTTGCATCTTTTAGCTTCCAATTGTAATCTGAAATTTTTCCCTGCTTTTCGGAGCTGATTATTGTTGGTGAGGTGGCAAACCATTTATTCAGAAGCTCTTTGCTATAATCCCCTAGGGGGGTAACAAAAAAAGACAACACCAAGGCTATCAATAGCACATTAAGTATCGTCTTTCTTTTTATTTTCATTTACGAGCCTGTTTAAACCCACTACTTCCTGATTACCAATATTTTGAGAACCATGACGTCACTTCAAAATTTCTCTATATCCCAATATACCTAAATTTTAAAGCTTAGCCAGAACCTCAAACTAATGAAAATCAGTTTGCATTGATTCTAAACACGCTCTATCGAGGGATTTCCCAAAACTAAAAAACTCTTGAAGACTATCAGGAGTTTTCAGCGCTTATTTATAAAACTTATGCAGCGTTTTCCCGTTTGATCACGTTCAAGGCAGAGCCTTCATTGAACCAACCGATCTGAGCATCGTTGTACGTATGATTTGCCATGATCGTATCTTTACTTCCGTCAGCATGAACGGCCTCTATGGTCAGTGGTTTGCCCGGGGCAAAGTCAGCGATATCGATAAAGTTGAAGGTATCGTCTTCTTGGATCAAATCATAATCACTTTCATTGGCGAATGTCAACCCCAGCATTCCTTGTTTTTTGAGATTTGTTTCATGGATTCTCGCGAAAGACTTTACTAATACGGCCGCAACACCTAAATGTCTTGGCTGCATCGCGGCATGCTCTCGAGAAGAACCTTCACCGTAATTATGATCGCCAACGACTATTGTTTTAATTCCCACCGCTTTGTAGGCCCGCTGTGTATCGGGCACTCCGCCGTATTCACCAGTTAGTTGATTCTTTACGAAATTTGTCTTTTTGTTGAACGCATTTACGGCTCCAATCAAGGTATTGTTCGCAATATTATCCAAGTGCCCTCTGTACCGCAACCATGGCCCGGCCATCGAAATATGATCGGTAGTACATTTTCCAAAGGCCTTTATCAAAAGCTTCATGTCCTGCATTTGCTCATCTGTAATCGGCAAAAACGGATCTAAAAGTTGTAAACGTTCAGAATCGCCGGCCACTTTTATCTCGACACCACTTCCGTCTGGAATGGGTTCTAAATATCCGGCATCCTCGACATCAAAACCGTCCGGTGGCAATTCAATGCCCATTGGTTCATCCAGCTTCACTTCTTGGCCTTCCTCATTGATAAGCGTATCGTTCATCGGATCGAAATCCAATCGACCGGAAATTGCAATTGCAGCGACCATTTCTGGCGAGCCTACAAAGGCATGTGTATTCGGATTACCGTCGGCTCTTTTCGAAAAATTTCGGTTAAATGAATGCACGATCGTATTCTTTTCTTCGCCTTTCAAATCGCTTCTATCCCATTGTCCGATACATGGGCCACAGGCATTTGTAAAAACCGTAGCTCCTAAATTCTCAAAAATTTGGAGCAAACCATCACGTTCGGCCGTAAAGCGAATCTGCTCTGAACCTGGATTGATCCCAAACTCAGACTTCGGTTTTATATTTTTGGCCACAGCTTGTTTTGCTATTGAAGCCGCTCTTGTCAAATCTTCGTAAGAGGAGTTTGTGCACGAACCGATCAAGCCCCAATCCACTTGGATCGGCCAACCATTTGCTTTTGCCTTCTCGCCTAACTGGCCAACAGGAGTAGCTAAATCCGGAGTGAAAGGCCCGTTCAAATGCGGGCGAAGATCATCAAGATTTATCTCTATCAGTTGGTCAAAGTACTGTTCGGGGTTTGCATACACTTCCGAATCAGCGGTCAAATGTTCTTTCACGGTATTCGCGGCATCGGCAATATCACTTCTATCGGTCGCCCTTAAATAGCGTTCCATAGAATCATCGTATCCAAAGGTAGAAGTAGTTGCGCCGATTTCGGCACCCATATTGCAAATGGTTCCTTTTCCCGTACAGGATAGGTTCTTGGCACCTTCTCCAAAATATTCTACGATCGCTCCGGTGCCTCCCTTTACCGTAAGGATTCCCGCAACCTTTAAAATAACATCCTTTGCCGAGGTCCAACCGGAAATATTTCCGGTCAATTTTACGCCTATTAGTTTAGGGAATTTCAATTCCCAGGCCATTCCTGCCATAACATCAACGGCATCGGCACCACCTACTCCGATAGCCACCATTCCCAATCCACCTGCATTAACGGTATGCGAATCCGTTCCGATCATCATCCCTCCGGGGAAAGCATAGTTTTCCAAAACCACTTGATGGATAATTCCCGCACCGGGCTTCCAGAAACCGATTCCGTATTTATTGGAAACAGATTCGAGAAAATCGAAAACTTCGGCACTTGTACTATTCGCCATTTTCAAATCAGCTGCGGCCCCACTTTTTGCTTGAATCAAGTGATCACAATGAACAGTGGTCGGTACCGCAACTTTCGGCTTACCAGCTTGCATAAACTGTAATAATGCCATTTGAGCAGTAGCATCTTGACATGCAATACGGTCCGGTGCAAAATCAACATAATCTTTTCCCCGTACAAAGGCCTTTGAAGGTATTCCGTCCCATAGATGAGAATATAAAATCTTTTCAGAGAGCGTAAGTGGTTTCCCGACGATTTCACGAGCCTTGTCGACACGTTCGGCCATATTGGCGTAAACCTCTTTGATCATATCGATATCGAATGCCATTATATTATCTGTTTTGGATTAGGGTAATTCTGCAAAATTAAGAAAATCCGAAGGGTTTGAGAAATTTTTGTCTACTCGACAAACCATGCTTATCGTTTATGGGAAAAACAGGTTGGAATTCTATGGATTTCGCTATTTAACAGGAAAATATTAAGGAAAACTACATCAATTTATTGATAATATCCTCTTCGGAAATACCTTCGGCCTCCGCCTTGTAGTTTTTTATGATACGATGTCTTAGGATGCCATGCGCTACCTTTTGAACATCTTCAATATCAGGAGAATATTTACCGGAAATCGCAGCATTGGCCTTAGCGCCTAAAATCAAGTTTTGGGAAGCTCGCGGTCCCGCCCCCCAATCAAGATATTGTTTCACGAAGTCTGGAGAGGCCT
>QIJL01000271.1 GCA_003232435.1 Flavobacteriales bacterium
ATCGATCTGTTCATTTTAGTTCGATTTCTTATGGTCAAGGTGCCTCAATGGCGCTGCCGATTTGGGGGCTATATATGAAAAAGAACTATGAGAATGAAGATCTTGGAATCTCCGATGAGGATTTTCCGAAACCCAAGAATCTTTCCATTGAGATTGACTGTTCCAAGGTAGTCGATGATAACAAGGAGAACGACCTACCCGAAGACGATCTCGATGATTTGGATTTTTAGCCAAATTCGATTTCCCGATTTCTTAAATATCCCGTACCTTGATATCTCAATTAAGATGAGGTATGATTTCTAAAAAAGTTGATGATGTTCAGGCCGCCCTCTTGGGCGTTCAAAGTGGAATGACCTTTATGTTGGGTGGTTTCGGGCTTTGTGGCATTCCTGAAAATGCAATTGGGGAATTGGTAAGCCTTGGCGTCGATGAGATCACTTGTATTTCCAATAATGCCGGGGTCGATGATTTTGGGCTAGGCCTGCTTTTACAAAAACATCAAATCAAGAAAATGATTTCTTCGTACGTCGGTGAGAATGACGAATTCGAGCGTCAAATGTTAAGTGGTGAGCTAGAAGTTGAATTGACTCCCCAAGGAACTTTGGCCGAGAAGTGTAGGGCCGCTCAATCCGGATTTCCAGCGTTTTTCACTCCCGCCGGATATGGGACTGAAATCGCCGAAGGTAAGGAAACACGAGAATTCAATGGAAAAATGCACGTTTTAGAGGAAGCTTTTAAAGCCGATTTCTCTTTTGTAAAGGCGTGGAAAGGTGACGAGGCCGGCAACCTAGTTTTTAAGGGCACCGCGCGAAATTTTAACCCTTGCATGTGCGGGGCCGCAAATATTACCGTAGCGGAAGTCGAAGAACTAGTTCCCGTTGGGGAATTGGATCCAAACCAAATTCATGTGCCGGGAATTTTTGTACAACGGATCTTTCAAGGAAGAGATTATGAGAAACGAATTGAGCAACGAACAATTCGGAAGCGGGATTGATTTGAAGATGCGCTAATTTGAAAATTTGAAGATATGAGAAATGACAAAAATAATTTGATAGTCAAGAAAACTTTTGATTTCGCTTCAGAAATCATTGATTATTCTGAGCAATTACGATCCCTGCATAAGTATGAAATGGCTTCGCAACTATTTAGAAGCGGAACGTCTATTGGCGCGAATAGTTGGGAGGCCCAGAATGCCGAGAGTACTGCCGATTTCATTCACAAATTTAAAATTGCTGCCAAAGAAGGGGACGAAACTACATATTGGCTTGAGTTTTGCAAAGCATCAAAACACTACCCAAACCCAAAAAAACCCATTTTTTCAGAATTGAAGTCGATTGTTCTTATTATTTCCAAAATAATAGGTACTACCAAACGCAACAGATTTTCAAATTAATACATCTTCAAATTTTCAAATTGATTTTATGTTGGACAAAAACGAAATCGCAAAGCGCATCGCCAAAGAAGTAAAAGATGGTTACTATGTAAATCTTGGTATCGGCATACCGACCTTGGTCGCCAATTTTGTCAGGGACGACATCAATGTGGAGTTTCAGAGTGAGAACGGTGTGTTGGGTATGGGGCCTTTTCCGTTCGAGGGGGAAGAAGATGCCGATATTATCAATGCCGGAAAGCAAACGATTACGACCTTGCCAGGGGCTTCGTTTTTTGATTCGGCCACGAGCTTTGGAATGATTCGTGGGAAACATGTCGACCTTACAATCCTTGGCGCCATGGAGGTAGCCGAAAATGGTGACATCGCAAACTGGAAAATTCCGGGAAAAATGGTAAAGGGCATGGGCGGGGCAATGGACCTTGTCGCTTCGGCGGAAAATATTATCGTGGCCATGATGCACACTAACAAAGCAGGGAAGTCGAAGCTGCTTAAAAGATGTTCGTTACCCTTGACCGGTGTTGGCTGTGTGACCAAAATCGTTACCAATCTTGCGGTACTCGAAGTAACCGAAAACGGATTTCTACTCTTAGAACGTGCCCCAGGGGTAAGTATCGATGACATTGAGGCAGCCACAGAAGGCACTTTATCGATTTCCTCCAAAGTAATTGAAATGCCCGTATAATCAATATCTTCATAATTATTGTACGCTAAACTAGATGTTCAGCTTTCTGCTATTACCGATTTCTCGACCTTCTTTCAATAATATAAACACTCGATCGAATCCTCCCAGAGAGGGGGCTTTACCGTTCATCGATGCGATTCATCGAAGAAATTGACCGTTCATGGTTTTCACAACATTTTAGGCTCGTTTGACAACATAAATTTAGCAGAGGGACTATTTCGAAGTAGATTTACACCATAGTTAATTGAAAGTCATATCCCAAGTCTGACTTTGATAAAACCTACTTGCCGTTATGAGATCTAAATCGAACCGCGTTCGCGCTGAAAAAGAAATTCAAGTTTATAAGAATGATTTTTACAGCGGCCTATTAATGTTAACAAGAAAACTATTTATGCTATAACATTACAATACTAATTTTTGAGAAAGCCACGTTCCCCAAAGCGTGGCTTTTTTGTTTTCCCTATTTTTAAGGCATATCGAAATTTGTATATGCGACATCGACTACAAAAATGTTCTTTATCCGAATTGGATGACTTAGTTCGAATTTCAAAAAAGACGTTTGCCGACGCCTTTGAAAAGGACAACGACTCCAATGATTTTAAGGCGTATATTGATTTTGCCTTTGATAAGGAAAAGATACTATCGGAACTTAACGATTCAAATACCTCCTTCTATTTCGCCTATCGGGACGAATTTTTGGCAGGATATTTCAAACTTAATCGCAGCGATGCCCAGACCGATCTAAAGTTAAAAGAGTCCATCGAACTAGAACGAATATATGTACTTGAGCAATTTCAGGGAATGAAAATGGGACAATGGATGTTAACCCGGGCAATCATCTTGGCAAAGAAGGAACAAAAGCAGTTCATTTGGCTCGGTGTGTGGGAAGAAAATAGCAGAGCGGTCCAATTTTATGAAAAATATGGATTCGTAAAATTCGGGAAACACCCATATTACATTGGCGCCGATAAGCAAATGGATTGGTTGATGCGTCATGATTTAATTAACTTGAACACAAAATAGAAAAATGAAAATCAAATTGCTTGTGCCATTTTTTCTTATTGGCCTCACAACTACTTGGGCCCAAACAGAGTATTATTTTCCCGAACGAAATACGGATTGGGAACAAAAAGCACCAAAAGATCTAGAGATTGATTCGGAAAAATTGAATAAGGCTGTTTCTTTTGCTGAGGCCAATGAATATATAGGCTCACATGATTTACGCATTGCTATTCTAAAGGGTTTCGAAAGAGAGCCTTTTCATGAGATTTTGGGGCCGACCAAAAAAAGGGGCGGCCCGGCAGGAATGATTCTTAAAAACGGATATATAATTGCCCAGTGGGGAGATACCAAGAGGGTCGACATGACTTTTAGCGTAACCAAAAGTTTTTTAAGTACCATGGCAGGTTTAGCCGAAGACAAGGGGTTGATTGAAGACACAGGCGATAAGGTGATTGACTATATCTGGGATGGCACCTTTGACGGAACTCACAA
>QIJL01000291.1 GCA_003232435.1 Flavobacteriales bacterium
CCTTAAACCCGCCGCTTCCCTTAGTTGAATATTTTATGTAATTTGGCATGGAATCATACTATAGTAAGTCTATGCGTTTTTTATTACACCAAAGTTTACTTCCCGTTTTTCTTTTATCTTTTTTTCTGAATACTGCTCAGCAACGAAAAAAGGTAGAATTTGGCATTCTTGATATTTCCGATTATAACATGACTTCCTATCCGGCAGATCCTGAGGCAGCAGGAGTTGTTTTGTATGAAAGAGGCAGAAATTACTGGAAGGTCATTGATGGAGAAAGAATAAGATTAATTAAAGAGGTACATCGGAAAATAAAAGTGTTTGATGCTAAAAAATTCAAACATGCTACTGTATATATTCAGTATTACAAAGGAAAGAACGCTTCCGAAGAAATCAATAAATTCAAGGCAATAACCCACAATGGTGATTTAAAAAATTATGTTGGCGAAAATGCAATTTTTGACACCAAAGAGACCAATAAATGGTATTTAAAACGGTTTACTTTCCCCAATGTTCAAGACGGAAGCATATTAGAATATAGCTATCAAATTGAAACTCCTTTCGACTTCAATTTTGGCGGATGGGAATTTCAAGGAGATCTACCAAAATTATATACCGAGTTTATTTCTGAAATACCTGGCAACTACCTTTATAACCGATCTTTAATTGGAAACGAAACGCTCAACGTTAATAAAGTTTCAGTTAAAAAAGACTGCTTTTGGGTTCCAGGGCATAAAATAAATGCGGATTGTGAGATAGCTGTCTACGCCATGACCAACGTACCCGCTTTTAAAGAAGAGGCATATATGTTGTCTAAAAAAAACTACTTGGCTATGGTGAGATATGAGCTATCCGAATACACAAACTTCTATGGCATTAGAACCAAATACACAAAAGATTGGGATGATGCAGATAAAGAGTTTCGAACAAACAAGGAGCTTGGGCGGCAATTAAAACTCAATTACTATTTTAAAAACGTAATACCAGAATCGATTAAAACTATGCCTAACGAACTGGATAAAGCAAAAACAATTTACAATTTTATCCAGGCACATTATACATGGAACGGAAAATCTCCCTTCTTTGGGAATGTTACATTGAAAAAGGCTTACGAAAATAGATCAGGAAACGTTTCCGAAATTAATTTCGCACTTATTAATGCACTGGAGGTTGTCAATATTGATACCAAGATGGTCGTTTTGTCTACTCGTAAAAATGGCTTGCCAAGGCAAAATTATCCAGTAATTACAGATTTTAATTATGTGGTTGCACTAGCCACCATTGGAGGCAAGGAATATCTACTTGACGCAACCGATAAATATATTCCCTTCGGAATGCTCCCGTTTAGAGCACTAAATATTCAAGGCAGGGTGATGGATTTTAAAAAAGGAAGCTATTGGTATCCTCTCAAACCCGAAACAAAAAATGTTCACTATATAAATGCACAAATGAGTGTAAATGAGGATGGCAATTTCACCGGAGAAATAAATGAGATCAATACCGGTTACTATGCAATAGATCGTAGAAAAACAAGAGATTCTCTCTCCCAGTTGCTCTATCTAACCCAAAAGCAATATAAGAACCCCCGACTCGAAATAATGAATTTAACCATTGAAAATAAAGCGTTGATAAATAAACCCAACAAGGAGCATTACAACTTTGTTCTGGAACCTGAAGCTATTGGAGATGGATATGCTCTGAACCCATTTGATTTGAATAATTTCTTTGACAATAATCCCTTCAAACTCGAGGAGCGAAATTATCCGGTGGATTTTGGATATCCATTTGCAAACACTTTCCTACTTTCATTAGATCTTAGCAATAAATACGAGGTCGTCTCATTACCAGAAAACAGGGCTTATAAACTCGCTGGAAACGCTGGAGAGTGCTCCATAATTTATAGTCAGACCAATGGAAAGATCAATCTTCGTTATAGTTTTAAGCTTAACGAATATCGCTTTGGATCGGATTCGTATTCAGATTTAAAGAATTTTTTTGAAAGTATTGCGACTGTACAAAATAAAGAAATCATTGTCCTTAAAAAGCTTTAATCCTTCCCGTCCACATAATCCTGCAGGTAAGTAAAACGTGCTGTTAATGTCCCTTCGGAAGTGGTCATCCGGGCACGTTCCAGAATTCCATCGTTATCACCATTAAAAAAAGCAGGGATAACGGCATCCAGAAACATATCGCCAAAACCTTCGCTGGCATCTTTGGGTAATTCGCAGGGTAAATTATCTACCGCCATAACAGTAATAGTTCCTTCAGCATCGAAGCTAGTTTCTTCTTCCGTTTTTGGGTCGTACCCATAAAAAGGAGCTGCAATGGTTGAAGCCCTAATTGTGCTCGCCACCGGGCCATCTATATCGCAGGAGATATCGGCTACCAGATTTATGTTGAAATGGGGGCTTCTAGCATCTTCTCTGGTAAACAAATAAGGCGCGCTATTGCCATAAAAATGACCAGCGATAAACATATCACTCACTTTGGCATATTTCATAAAATCACTCTCATAACCAGAAGGGTCTTTATAGAACTCATATTTATTACCCGCCTTTCCATCAATGCGTCGGTTATACTCCATTACATCGATAAGGCAATAGACTGGCTCCGTAAATGTTCTGGTTAAATAATTGGCATCGGGTACTTCACTTATTTTAAGATGGTCGAGAATTTCTTTGGCACCATGGGCTACTTTACCTGTTCCGGAAAGTATAATTCTTATATGCTGCGGAAGGGTAATTTTGTCAAGCGCTACTTTTACCGCATCAAGATCGGCCAGAGTTTCCACTTTGGGAAGACTGAACAATCCATCCCGAAGCCCCAACGCTCTAAATGCGTTATAAGCACCAACCAGACCAGCATAACGACCAAATCCAATTAACCGGTGTCCATTCTTTTTTTTGATAGTTTCGTGATCGTAGAGTTCTATTTTCTTATCGAGGATAGCTTGGAGCAAATCACGGTTGTAGGGTTGTTTTTTTATAGTATGACTGAAAAAAAAGTATTTTTTATTCTGAATAAGGGTATTGATTGGCACTTCTTTTACCCCCAGCATTACATCTGCTTCGGAAACGTCTTGCTTCACCTCAATCCCTACTGCTTGGTATGCGGTATCGGGGAAAATTCGAATGGCGGAAGATTCTACAATTATCCTTGCATCGGGAAAGTTTTTTATGACTTCTCGGCACTTTGAAGGGGAGAAAACGACACGCCTGTCTGGCGGATTTTTACTTTCTTTAATAATAGCGAAGGTTATGGGCATTTCGGAATACTTTTTGCTTTGTTCTAAAGGCTGCAAAGATATGGTTTTTCTTGTATCTTTGAAGCCGCGTTAGGTATCCCCGAACCGTACGTTCAGGCAGGGATAGAAGCAAACTACCTTGCCAACAGGCAGGTATGTAGGCGGATAGCCCAACCTACCCGAGCTTTAACGAAGGAAGGGAGCGCCCAAAATGATCTTTGAAAATATAGGGGCCGACTGGTTTTGACAGCGGGTCTAATTGTACAGTAAGCATGTCGAGCGCTGGGATACAGCTCGTAAATCTCATATTTCACACTTTT
>QIJL01000063.1 GCA_003232435.1 Flavobacteriales bacterium
TTTTTGGAGACTCCCGGCGGTTTTTGGTTTTTTTCCATGGTTGGTCGTTGGTTTTACAAAGCTCTGTCCAAATGTACGTACCCGCCATCGATGAATATCAATTGGCCAGTGGTATGACTTGATTTTGACGATAATAAAAAAGCGACCATATTGGCAATTTCCTCGGCGGTGGTCATTCTATTTTCCAAGGGGATTTTGGAATTGATTTCGGCCAGTCTTTCTTCAGGATCTGGAAGTGTTTTGATCCACCTGTCGTACAAGGGCGTATAGCATTCAGCCACTATTACCGCATTCACCCTGATACTATGAGGAAGTAATTCTAGTGCCCATTCTCTTGTCAAGGCATTGCGACCACCATTTGCCGAGGCATAACCTGAAGTACCGCCTTGCCCGGTTACGGAAGTTTTCGAGCCGATATTTACGATTGCGCCCTTGCTTTTTTTAAGTTCGGGGAGCACATATTTCGCCATCATAAAATAATGGGTCAGGTTTTTATTAATGGACTGAATAAAATCTTCATGACTTCCATTTTCCAAACCAACTCCATCGTTGACTCCCGCATTATTGACCAGCCCGTCGATCCGTCCGAATTTTTCGACAGTTCGTTCGACCGCCAATTTACATTGTTCTGGATCTGTCAATTCGGCAAAAGCGTAATAGGATTGGTTACCGTCATCTTCCATTTTTTTAACTGCATCCATGACGTTCTCCCTATTTCTTCCTACGATAACGGGTATTGCACCTTCAGTGGCAAGTACATTGCAAATACCATTTCCGATGCCTTTTGAGCCACCGGTCACGATGACGACCTTATCCTTTAAGTTTAGGTCCATAGTATTATTGATATGCTTTGGCGGTCTGTTTTGATGTCCCGAGACCTTCAATTCCCAATTCGATTACATCACCTGGTTTCATATACTTTGGGGGATCGAATCCTAGTCCCACGCCAAAAGGCGTTCCCGTAGAAATAATATCCCCTGGAAGCAATGTCATATATTGACTTATATAGCTAACGACTTCCTGAACATTGAAAATAAAATCGTTGGTAGAACTATTCTGCACCGTTTCTCCATTCAACTTCAACCATAAATCTAGGTTGTTCGGATCAGGAATTTCTTCCACAGTCGCAATAAAAGGCCCTATGGGAGCAAAAGTATCACAACCCTTGCCCTTGCACCATTGGCCTTCTTTCTCGATCTGGAAGGCGCGCTCGCTATAATCGTTATGTAGTACGTAACCTGCGACATGATCAAAGGCATCCGCCTCGGAGACATAAGATGCTTTTTTGCCAATGACGATTGCCAACTCAACTTCCCAGTCGGTTTTTTCGCTTCCTTTCGGAATAATCAAATCATCGTTCGGGCCAACAATGGCCGAAGTCGCCTTGAAGAACAATACCGGTTCTTTGGGCACGGCCATGCCACTTTCGGCGGCGTGTTGCGCATAATTCAAGCCTACGCACACGATTTTTGAAGGACGCTCCATTGGCGGGCCAAGACGCACATCTGAAGAAACCGAAGGGCAGCTTTCGATATTGCTATTCAACCAAGTTCTTAATCTTTCGATCCCTCTTGTTCCGAAAAAATGTTCGTTGTAGTCTTCTCCAAAAGCAGAGACATCGATCCTCGATCCATCTTCCAATTGTAGTCCCGATTTTTCAGAACCTACTGTACCAAAGCGTATTAATTTCATTTAATAGTGTGTTTTTTTATGCATTGAGTTTAATAAAGCCTCCGTCAATGGGGAAATCGGTGCCGGTAATAAAAGATGCCTCATCTGAACATAAATATAAGGCCAAATTGCCAATTTCCTCAGGAGTGCCCATTCTTCCTATCGGTTGGGTCTTCGATAGTTTTTCGAACATTTCCTTTTCCTTGCCGGGATAATTTTCGGCGATAAAACCATCTACAAAAGGGGTATGCACCCTTCCGGGGGAAATACTATTGCAGCGAATTCCAAAATCCAGATAATCCTTTGCAACCGAATAGGTCATTGTAAGAACGGCCCCTTTAGACATGGAATAGGCAAAGCGGTCATTTACACCAACGATGGCGGCAACAGAGGCCATGTTGATGATTACCCCTCCATTTTCCTTCATAAAAGGAATGGCGGCATGTATGCAATTATAAACTCCTTTTACATTGACATTATATATTCTATCGAGATCTGATTCTTGGGTATTTTCGACATTCCCGATATGGGCGATTCCGGCATTATTGACCAAAATATCTATTTGGTCTTTCTTTGAAATAGAATCGATCTTGATTTTAACCTGTGCTTGGTCGGCAACGTCACATGCATACGCAATCGACTTGCCGCCATTGGCATTGATCTCATCAACAGTTTCTTCCGCGAATTCTTCTTTTAGCTCGAGAATATGCACATGGGCACCCTGTTCTGCCAGAGCAATGGAAATCGCTCTGCCGATACCACTACCGCCCCCGGTTACTATGGTGGTTTTTCCTTCTAAGTTGAATTTCATAGCGTTTGGCCCAAAGTTATCGTCAATTTAAAGATCGGAAAAGATAATAAAAAATCCGACCACGTACATGAACGGATTTTCTTGGTCGAGGTGTCAGTCCTGAAGCTTCCTGCAATCCTTTTTCCAAAAAAAAGCCAGCTCAAAAAATGAACTGGCTTAAGTCGGGGTGGCAGGATTCGAACCTGCGACCTCCGCGTCCCAAACGCGGCGCGATAACCGGGCTACGCTACACCCCGAATGGTGTAAAATTCCAATATTTTAAGTGCCAAATTCCGACTCTACCAAGCTACCACTTGAATAGACCGAGAACTGGGCGGAGTTTATCCTGAGCGAAAACGAAGGGCCAGCCGGTGTGTGGACTCTCCATCTTTTTATTTTCAATACCTCAATAAAATCTGTCTTCTCTCGCAGAATTTAGCGGAGAGACAGGGATTCGAACCCTGGGTACCCTTGTTAGGGTACGACGATTTAGCAAACCGCTCCTTTCGGCCACTCAGGCACCTCTCCTAAATATTTGTAATGAACTTAAGTACTATCCCTTTCGGGAAAATGCGGTTGCAAATGTACTTTTTCGTGTAATGTAACGCAACTATTTCGTATGAATTTTTTCAGAGAAATTTTTAACAGGGATTGGATGAAAAACTGGAAATAATCAGAAAATAAAGGAACATTCCAGGGATTAAAAAACCGCCCTTGCCCTACCTATTTTACCTTTTTCGGTAATTGTACTGGCTTTCACTTCAATTTTTTCAACTTCCATCAGAGATCTAAATCGAACTACTGCCTCGCCATTCTCATCAGTTTTTAGATTGGGATTCCAGCAATAGGTAACGGACTAACTTATTTTGAATATAGAGCGTATCGTTCAGTAAATTAACCTTTACATCCGATAGTGACTGAGCTTTTATCGGTAAGGTGTAACAACCGATAATAACAAATAAAAAAGCATATTCAGTATAAAAGTCATTTTATTGCTCATTTAGCGACAGTTCTTTTAACTTGTTTCCTCTTTTCCCTTTCTTTTTTAATTCGAAATGATCAAATAATTGGTCATCTAGTGTATATCTAGTGTATAGGCCTTAAAGTTGAGCGTATTTTTATTTACGGTTATGACCTGATAAAGCTGCATGTTCTCGCCTTTTTTATCCATCCAAGGGTGGTTGCTGAGCGAATACATTTTTCTTCCGCTTACAGAGACTACATAGGTAGTGCCAGAATCCTTGTTCCCTTGCCCCAAACCGGGGTTCACCATATTTCCCCTACCATAAACATGGTCATGACCCTGCAAAACAAGATCTACTTTATATTTGTCGAAGAGCGGTTTCCAATGCCGTAGGACGGTATCGTTCGCCCTGCCTTTCGCAGCGGAAATAACGGGGTGGTGAAAAAAAACGACCACCCATTGTTTATGGTGATCGGAAAGTGTTTTTATCAACCATTTTTTTTGAGCTTCTATATCTGAATTGGAATCCAAGCAAATTATCCTGCAATTGAGGTAATCTACAAAGTAAGTACGGTCTTCAAAACCGTTAGGGCCGTTATCAGGGAAATTGAACTGTGGTGCCCACAAGTTACCAACACCCAGTTTGTTTCCGCTCTTGTCTTTGATATATTCATGATTGCCCAAAGTTGCCAATGTAGGGGTCATTTTTGGAATAAAACCACTTGCTTTGAACCATTCGCCCCATTCATAGTTATTTTGGGCATGATTTACTAAATCTCCGACATGTATTATAAACCTGGCATTCGGTGCTTTTTTGTATGCGCCACGTATTGCTCTGGACCATAGTGGGAAAATATCGTTTTGGGCATCTCCCAAATAGATGAACTGAAAAGGTTCGGTAAACTCTTCTTCAGAAGTTCTAAATTGTATCCATTCACTCCAATATGTGCCATCACCTACACGGTAAGTATAAGCCGAATTAGGTAGCAAATTTTCAAATTTTACCTTGTGATAAATCACATTTTCATTTTCTAACGAGGTTATTACCGTGGTAGTCGATGGTTTTTCTATTGCTTTTTTATAAAAATCGTTTTGTTTTTCTACCTTGGCTATTTGTGCGATCCCTTTTATAACGGTACTATCGGTACGCCAGGTAATCATTATTTCTGTTGCCGGATTTTCTGTTAAGGTGATAAGGATCCTGTCTGGGCGGGGAGATGCTTTATAATCAATATCCAGGGTATTGGGTGCCAAATTTTTTTCTAGAAGTTGTGAAATCCCATATACGGGGATCAAATAAAAAAGAACAAGCATGGGTAGGAAAAGATATTGGCTTTTCATAAAAAATAAATTTTAACAAACAAAAGGTGAGTGTTTACCATTCACCTTTTGTCCGCTAACTTAAAAAAACTAACTAGATAAAAAAGAAATTCTCTTGTCTTTTTTAACGTATGGCTCCATCAGGGTTTTTAACCCAACCGCTTGTCCAATCATTAGATGAGTCTTGGATAGCACCCTTAAACAAAGCCGCAGAAAAGAAGCTGCCAAGCGTTGAAGGATCAAAAGAACTGACTTCTTCTGTTGTTGGTACAATTGACCCTGTGGCAATACCTGCTATAGCATCTTCAGAGTTATTAAAACTGGCTTCGTCAAAGAATATATCGCCATCAACATCATCATTTCGAGAGTCGTTTTCATATACATTTGAGTAGGCAAAAACCACAGCACCGTCAATATCGGTTGGCACCACTTCTTGTACCCGTACACCCCAATCGGGTATTCCAGTTACCACGGCATTGTACACTTTGCCACCTACCACAGATCTGAGCCTTACACCCGAATTGCCAAACTCATCTGGAAGCTGGTCTTTGTCTTCACCAGGGCCTACCACAGTTACATTAGCCAGTGTAATATCTGAATTATCCCTAATATAAAACGCCTCTCCACCGTCTCCAGTATTGTACGCAATTAAAAATTGTAGATTTCCAGAATAATCACTTCCAAGCCTGAAATTTGAATCTCCCGTTTCAATAGCCGCAAGGTATTTAACATTTACATTACCATTCGTAATATAGATACCCTCATCTGAACTTTTAAAAACAGAAATATACTCAATCGTGTTGCTGTCATCACAACTACGTAACCTAAAACCTGTTGTGGCATATTCCGTTCTTAAATATTTCACAGTTCCATTGGTGACTTCCTCCAAGACAAAACGGTTCCAATCGCCAGGTTCTGAATCATTGGTTAGCGTAGCGGAAGAGGTCATCACTACCGGATTTGTAGCAGTACCGATAATAGAGACCTCAGCCCCTGCATTTAAGATAATTTCTATAGGATTTTCACTTACATCAGTTGGTTTTTTCATGTAAACAGTAACTCCTTCTTCAATAGTCAGCGAACTGCCATCATCAAAGGATAAGGATTCGGTAATATAATAATTACGGCCTACAATAAATTCGATGGAAGTACCCGTGGCAACAATGCCATCTTGCGGAATGGTAACATTGTAAAGTGTTTGGCCCCCTATAGTGACCTCGTCATATATTGCCGCATTTATGGTAAGATCTACTCTTTCAGATTCTTGATCTGCACTATCTGCCAATGCAAATTGATATATATATTCTTGTCCTTCGGAGGCATCGGCCGGCACCGTTTGTGTATTGTAAGTAAAAGAGGTGGCGGTGGAATTTAAAGCTATTGTTTCTAACAATCCTCCATTGGCGTATACTACCAATTCCTTGTTTCCTCCAGGCGCATTCAAGCCCAGATCAACGCTAAATATCTCTCCTGCCTTTGCTATAATG
>QIJL01000547.1 GCA_003232435.1 Flavobacteriales bacterium
GTTTCACAACAATTTTTAACCGTGCTACAACAATAAATTCGACAGGCTGCAATTAAGTAACATATTTGTTGTTGAATACTGTTGAAATGAGAAGTGGGCGAGCTTCGCAAGTCGATTCGCCTAATCAAAACCAATCAAATCGACGTTTTATCCCCGACCCAAATCGGATAGTAAAACTGGTAGTACCAAAACTACGACTACTTATGAGATCAAAACTACACAATGGCTTTCAGCCTTTTTTGATGGCATTTTTGCTGCTTGGATCTTTTCAGGTTTTGGGGCAAGTAATTTCCGATTTGGCCGTTGTTCCGGCCAACAATCCAGATACCGGCGGGGGCGCTTGGGATAAAATCTGTGCAGGAAACAACGGCAATTTTAACCAGTACTTTGCTTGGGCCGAATTTGGTGGCGGTTCCAATCCTGGGAACGAATGGATTTTGGAACTTTCAGATGCCACAGGTGATTTTAGCAACCCAATAGAATTGGCAAGGGAAAACGACGACGCCGTAGTGGAGTCTCCCGGCCGAGGTTTTGAATTTTCAATTCCCACCGATACTCGTGGAGCAGGATATAAGCTACGTGTTCGAAGCACCGATCCAGTAGAAGTGGCGGAAAGTGCCGAAAGTTACAGCATGTATTACATGGACTTTGTGGCCAATCTTACAATTACCCATGACGGAACAACAACGCCACAGAACCTAATTATAAGTCCGGACCCCATTACATTATCCGTCGTTAATCTGCCCAATCCGGATACTTATCAGTATCAATGGTATCGAGATTTGACTCTTATCGTAGGGGAAACCGGTTCGTCGTTAAACGTTACCCAATCGGGAATGTATTTCGCGCAGATCGATTATGGCGAGTGCTCGGATAACGGAACAACGAACTCCAATATGCCCGATGTCTGTATTGGGGCAGTCGGGGGCAGTACAACCATTAATACTCCCTCCAAAACGGCTTTATGTTCTGGAGAGACCGAAACTTTGACCGTAAGTACGGCTGTTTCCTCCCCAAACTACCAATGGTTAAAGGATGGAGTTGAAATCACAGGTGCCATTGGAGCTACATATGTAGTTGACGGGTCAGCCGGAGATTTTGCCGGAGATTACCAGGTAAGAGTATCAGAGGGCGGAAACTGCCCGGAAATTTCACCAGTGGTAACTTTTACCAATGCGGATGACTTTATAGTAACACGCGACAATGCGGCCAACCTTGTACTATTGCCAAGCGATACACAAACGTTAAGTGTTACTACAGATGCACCATCGCCGACTTTTCAATGGTTTAGGGGGACAACACCTGTAGGAACAAATAGCAATACATACGACGCTACACAACCAGGTACATACTATTGTGCTGTGACACAGACCGGTATTTGCCCAAGCCCAACGACCAAAAATTCCGAAACCACGGAGGTCGTAACTCCAGCTTCCTTTGAATTGGTCATAGATTACGGTACAAGTTATACCGCATGTGTCGACACGAATGTAACGATAGACGTTGATATCATCAACGCTGTTTTAGCCGATGGTACCAGAATCGATGTTACCAGTGATGTACAATCCGGTTTTGCTTATCAGTGGAGGAGAAATGGAGTAGATGTAAGCGGTGCAACCTCAAGCAGCATAAGTTTAACCGACACTACAGAGAACGGCGATTATGTGGTAGACGGCGTACTGAGTACGTACAGCCCTACATCGAACACCTTGAGCGTGCAATTATTGACAAACGAAACGTTGGCCATTAGCAGCACCAGTACAGTGTATTGTAGTGCTTCCGATACCATTACAATCAGCACAACAACGGATTTATCCGCAGAAAACTTTCAATGGCAACGTGATGGTGCTTCGGTAAATACGACCGAAGTAGCTCTCGATGTCAACGAACCCGGTACATACCGATTGGTTATTGACAAGAACGGATGCGACCTGATTTCAAACGAAATTACAATTACTCCCTTGGACCCAGACTTAATCACACTTGATCCGGCCGGCACCCTTGTCTTTCCTGAAGGAACAACAAGAACAGTAACAGCGAGCGGAGGAACAGCTTACCGCTGGTATGATTCAAACAATGTTGAAATAAGCAATACCAATAGTGTAGCCCTTGATTCAGAAGGAGATTACATCTTGATAGCCAATATCGATAATTGTGAAATCACAAGACAATTTACGGTCGAATACCTAGACACCTTCAAAGTGCCAAACGTTATCACACCTAACGGAGACGGGTTCAATGATCAGTGGATATTGCCAAACTCCTATTCGAACAAGATCGATGTGTCGGTCATAATTTATAGGGAAAGTGGGGAAGAGGTCTTAAATGTTCAAGATTATAAAAATGATTGGCCAACATCGACGATATCTTTTCCAACACAGAACATGGTGTTCTATTATGTAATCAAGAACGCCACGGCAACATTAAAACAAGGTACCATTACTGTTATACGATAACCTACCATGAAACAAGTAAAATACATATTTCTTTTTTTGATGACCGCCTTGGTATTTGTCAATGTGAACGCACAGGGGGAAGAGCCGCTTTTACCATACAAAGTAGCGCCACAAAACTTATTGAAGTTTAATAGGTTCTTGATAAACCCCACTTTTTCCACCGTTCAAGAAGATAAATCATACATCAACTTCTTTCATAGAAACCAATCGGTACAATTCAATAATAACGATCAAACCTATTTTGTTAGCTACAGCGGGCGTATCGGTGACCGCAACGGACTGGGCCTTAGCCTTTACAGCCAGAAAAAAGGATTGGTCTCGAACATTGGTGTTTTGGCCAACTATGCATACGGAATAAAATTAAGCGATAAGAGCAACTTTACTTTTGGTGCCAATCTCGCCTATTACAATACCGGATACAATCAAAATTCTGCAAACCCCATTGATCCTTTAGATCCACTATTGGCCGGAACAGATGATAGCAATGTGCTTTCTTTTCAACCTGGCTTTAATCTTTCGTACGGGCGTTTCGATTTCGGGGCCTTCGCAGAAAACCTTTTGGACTACAACCTAAAAACAAGCAAACAACTTACCGACTTTGGCAATAAGACGTATTCCGCACATTTACAATACACTCAGTCATTTACCAATGGCTCCGGTATTATGGAAGGTGCAAGATTGATGCCTTTGGCCAGAGTGCGGCTCAATGCGCAAGACGGTCCCACACTTGAAAACCAAGACATCACCTATGGAGGTGGAATGATTTTAGACCTTCCTAGACTAGGATGGTTACAAGGTGGGTATGATAGTTTCTATGGTGCCTCAGCAGGTGCTGGTTTCAATTTGAACAAAAGACTTTCCCTTGGGTATAATATGGAAAAAGGTTTCGGTACCGATTTCAACAATCTTGGTGTTACCCACGAAATCTCATTTGCCTACTCGTTTACACCGAACTTGACCGAGGATAGGGTAATGCTCGAGGAAGAGCAAGATGATCTGGTCGACAATGAAGAATTGACCACGGATGATCTGGCCACCAACGAAGAAATCGAGAAGTTGAAAAAGAAGCTTGAAGAGAACGATGCGATTGCGATTATCGCAGAGTTAATGTTCAGGCAAGATTCATTGGAAGCGAATCGTCAAAAAGATTTGGAACGCCGTTTCAATATGGTCATGAAAATGGTACGCAATGAAACCAAGGGTGAAAGACCGGATCTTGAAAAGAGAGCGGAAGAAATGTTCCTCACCGGACAAGACCGACCCGCTTTAGCAGAGCATAATTCAAGCAATGATGGTTACATACCGAACAGTACAAACGCTTCAAGCAACCCGTCATCAGGGCCTAACTACTCGAATGATGTGGTTCAAAAGAAAGATGCCGTTGCGACAGTCGATTATGACCAAGACAGTCAGAAAGTTAAAAGTAGAAAGTTTAGAAACTTAGACGGAGTAGCAGATGGTTATTATGTCGTCGCCAATGTGTATAAAGGCGGGCATTATATGGACAAGTTTTTAGGCAATCTAACCGAGCAGGGGCTAAATCCTGATTACATCGACAACCCTAACAATGGTCTAAAGTATGTCTACCTAGAGCGATATGATACTTGGGAAGATGCCCTTGCCGCGCATCAAAGCAACATGAACGGAGACTACAACGGCGACCTCTGGATCATGAATGTTGACAATAAATATACGAACGAGGCCTATGCGGCCAACGTCGATAAGATCAATGAAAAAGCGGATCGATACGGTACAGACGAATTGCAACGCAATGTAGTTGCTCAAGATGACTTGGCCGGTATAGATCCAAATACTCGAACATTTGATATCGATGGTATCGGGTCTGGTTACTATATCATTGCCAATGTCTTTGCCAGCCCTAAGAATGCCGCTCGTTTCGTAAA
Source organism: Flavobacteriales bacterium (assembly GCA_003232435.1). Taxonomy (GTDB): domain Bacteria; phylum Bacteroidota; class Bacteroidia; order Flavobacteriales; family Flavobacteriaceae; genus Aurantibacter_A. The sequence goes on from QIJL01000547.1 coordinate 4,361, forward strand.
AGCGCTTAACTCTTACGGGCTAAGCGCAAGCTACTTTATCAACCCCGAAAACAATTGGAGGTATGTTTATTTAAAAAAGCATGAGTCGTGGAACAATGCGTTGATATCCTATTACTCTAAAATAAATGATTCATATGAAGATAAGATGTGGATTATGCGGGTTACACCAAATCTAATAACCTAACGACCTAATGACCAAAACCTTAACCAAAAAACCTCTCCTTCCCTTACTGCTCTTTTTTCTTTCGTGGGCCGGAATGGCACAGGAATACAACGCTTTTGATGTTCGCTACCAGAACAATATCAAAGGTGATTTGACTTTTATAGCCAACAATATTGTCAATAGGGATGGGGGCACTGCTACCACTGAGCCGGAAGACGCTTATAACGCCACAGGGAATGCATCTACCTATAACGACTGGTTGGATATGCAGTACATTAACGTAGACCCCGCAAATACGTTTAGTTCTAGTTCTGCCGATTTCACTTTTCCACAGGCAAATTGTAATCTTATTCGCTATGCAGGGCTCTATTGGTCCGCAACATACCCAAGGGATGATGCCGCAGACCCCGTTGGCACTCCAAGGCAATTTCCAATAAATCAGGTAAGATTAAGGGTCCCAGGAGGCACCTATGTCACCGTTTTGGCGGATGATGTTTTATTTGATGGTATTGCAGACCCGGACCCCTCTGTTCGACAGAATAGTCCGTATGCCTGCTACGCTGATATCACTCCCCTTATAACGGCAATGGCCGACCCGACAGGCACCTACACGGTTGCCGATATTCCGTCGGTTACTGGCTCATTGTCTCCCGGTGGTGGGGCTGCCGGAGGGTGGACTCTTGTCGTGGTTTATGAGAATCCAACACTTACCGGTAAATTGATCACCACTTTTGATGGTTTTGCACGAGTAAGGAGCGCCAACCCGACGGTAGATATAAATTATTCAGGCTTTAACACCATTCCCGTTGGTCCAGTACGCGCCGATATTGGTGCCGCTGCTTTGGAAGGAGACAATAGAATTACCGGAGATCGCATGCGGATAAGGGCTGCAAGCAATCCTTCGTTTACCACGATGAGCAATGCCACCAACCCGGCAGGCAATTTCTTTAATAGTAATATTACCCTGAATGGGGCGATTATGACAAATAGAAACCCCAATAGTATCAATACTTTGGGGTACGATACCGATATATTCAGGCTGAACAACCCTGCCAACTCCGTGATACCGAATGCTGAAACTTCGGCTACCTTTAGATTCACATCGACGGGGGATCAATACTATCCCTTTTTCAACTCTTTTAACGTTGAAATTATAGAGCCCGATATCGTCTTGGAAAAACGGGTCGAAGATATTGCCGGAAACGATATTACAGGTTTAGGGGTAAACCTTGGTCAGATATTGGACTATGTCTTGACCTTTCAGAATATTGGCAATGACGATGCGGATAACTATACGATTCGAGACGTACTCCCACTTAATGTTACCCTCGACGAACTGAACATGGTTTTGCCCACAGGGGTTACCTATACCTTTACCCCGGCAACAAGAACAGTTGTTTTTAGCATACCGAATAACATTGTTGAAGAAGGAGATACTGAACGCTCTATCAGAATGCGCGTGCAGGTAGCTGAAAACTGTTTTGATTTCATTGATGCGTGTTCCGACCTAATACAAAACTTGGCGTATTCGACTTATCAAGGGGTTATCAATGATAATGTGATTACCGATGATCCTAGTGTTACTGATTTTAATAATTGTGGGTTTATCGTTCCAGGGGCAACAAATTTTCTGTTGGATGACCTATCTGATTGCAACTTCAGGAGAACAGTTCAATTGTGCGGCGACAATATAATTCTGGATGCTGGAGATAATTTTGACGATTATATTTGGGTAAGCGATGATAACGGAAATGGACTCCTTGATCCGTCAGACACCGTTTTGAACGACGGAGATCCGGATGGAGATCCTAGTACTTTGGTCGTGAATGCTATAGGCACATATATAGTTGACAAAATTGTTGCTGATCCATGTAAAGGTTTCAAGGAAATTTTTGATGTAG
>QIJL01000193.1 GCA_003232435.1 Flavobacteriales bacterium
CAACATCAAGAATGTCGAAGTTATTCTTGGCGATTATGACGATCCCAAACTCCCGATCGGAACTTTAGATGTAGTAATCGTTATGGATACTTATCACGAAATAGACGATTATATGGAGGTTCTCGGCCATATTCATTCGGCATTAAAACCCGGCGGGCGACTATTGATGCTCGAAAAACTAAAGGACCACGCCAAAGGCAAAAGTCGCGAAGATCAGGTCGATTCGCATACCTTATCCTCAAAATATGTCAAAAAAGAACTTCAAGATACTGGCTTTGAGGTAATTGATGAGATTTCCGACTTTGGCAAATGGGAAAGGGAAGAAAGCAAGACCATGTGGATTTTGGTCGCTATCAAAAAATAAACAAGCACTTCATTGGTCACAATCGTTAGTTGAAACTATGTCCGCCAGTTGGCGGATTCTAAAACACTTATCGTTTCTTTTTGGCCAGAAGCCCGATATGGGAAGTTAGAAGACGGTCGCTTCCGACTTCGGTCTTCCGTCTTCCGACAAAAACGGATATTTAAAAAAAACGGATTTCATTCGTAAAAAAACCTGCCTGCAGGTCTATGTACTTGCAGTGCATTAAGGTTTAATTAGTCAGTTCCTCTTAGTAGTCATAAAAGTCTAGCTGCGATCTACACAGAATAAGAGGCATTACATACAAAACTACCTATAGCTAAATCGGAAAAATATTACATTGTTCCCCGATATCGATTCCATCCCCTGTAAAGAATCAGAACGCATTCTTTAAACCCCGCTATTATGAGATTCCTTAAGACGGCATTATTAGTGCTATTTAGTATTCTTTTTATTCTCGTTTTACTTCAATCATGTTATTCTGTTCGTATAAGAAGTGTAGAGGGGGCTCCAGAACCCGAATTTCCACTTGTACGAGATGATTATTATCGTGGTATGCAGGTAATCGAATTAGATACCGTGATTACGATAAGTGCAACTTCAAAAGGCTTTACCTATTTAATTAAAAGAAGTGACTTGTGCCCTTCGGCCATGCTACATACCGTAGAGTACAGAAATACGCTTGGTAGTATCTTGTTAAGCGGAATTACCTTCGGAAGAAAGCGCAAGCTAAAGATCAAATATGTGTGCATGAAAGAAAACCCTAATCTATAAATCATGGCAAAAACGACAAAACTTTCGCTACAAGAATGGAATACATTACATAATAATGGGCCCTTCCCATTGAAATTCCTCTATAAAACAAAACTGGAGGGGGCAGGAGTAATGCCATCCAAAATCGATAGATACAATGATGCAGCCCTGGAAATACAAAGGTTGATCAAAGAAAGTAAAAATCAAAACGACGGTTTCAGAGCCTATGGATCTGCATGGTCAATGTCGAATATCGCCCATCAAAAAGACCGTATGCACTTTAATGCATCGATGAACTTAAGCTTTCCGATTGCGACGCAAGATCTGCATGCATTCTCATCGTACAATGCTGAAAACTTGTTTCTCTTCGAATGCGGAAATACGATAAAAGAGGTTTCCAAAACATTGGAATTCCATGGAAAATCATTAAAAACCACAGGTGCAAGTAATGGGCAGACCATTGCCGGATGCATCTCAACGGGCGTTCATGGTTCTGCGCTCGGTACCGGATCAGTACAAGACTATGTGGTAGGGCTGAATTTGATAATTGGTCCGGATCCTGGAGATATAGTGTATTTGGAACGACACACAAAACCCGCTTTAAATGATTTTTTTGTACAAAAACTAAAAGCGCGGGTAATTCGCAATGACGGATTATTCAATGCAGCACTAGTCGGATTAGGAGCCTTTGGTTTCGTTCATGGAGTCGTTATCGAATCACAGAACCTTTTTCTATTAAAACGCTATGTTCGAAAGATAGACAAGAATCTGGCCCTAAAATTAGCGGATACCATGGATTTCAAAAATTCGACTTTCAAAATACAGGGTGAGACCGATACAAATGGAAAACCAAAGACACCGTATCATTATAAAGTCTTTATCAATCAATACAAAGATGACGGAAAGTACATTGTCGAGTGTATGTACAAGCATTCCTATAAACAATCATATCCCGATCCCTTTCCCGTTATCGAACAATCGCTTTATCGAGATCTTATTAATGTGATAATGGGTTTCGTCAGGCTGTTTCCGGGCACGATTCCGACCTTTATTACAGGTTTGCAAAATTCCATTCTTCCGGCCGTAAACGAAGAATCTACGGGAACTTTGTCGGAAACCTTTTGGGACGCTCCCTATCGAGGTCCTGCTTTCGCTATTTCTTTTGGGGTAGACAACAAAGACGCTTCAAAAGCTTACAAAGTATTGTCTGATGTTACCATAAATGACGGACCCATCCCTGGGATATTCGCTATGCGATTCATCAAAAGATCCCGGGCTACATTGTCATTTGCAAAATTTCCCGTTACCTGCATGATTGAAGTTGACGGAGTATTATGGAAACCGTCGAATGGCCTAATAAGTTTGAAAAGTATTTCAAAAAGAATGATAGAAGAACTAAAGGCGAATAATATTCCTTTTACTATGCATTGGGGCAAGAATTCGAATTGGGCATTTCCGGGCTTGGTAAACCATATGTATGGTGACAAGGCCAAAGAATGGAAAAGGTACCGGAGCGCCTTGCTTTCAGACGATATGCAAAAATTGTTTTCAAACGGTTTTCTCGACACCGTTAAACTTTCGAATAAAGAAACTCCTACCCCTCCTAATTTAATTGCATCCCTAATTTAAAGCACGTAAAAATGATGATGAGCAGAAAATCAAGTGTTGAATTAGAGTACGAACTTCGACTTACAAAAAAAATATTGGAGCGCATCTTGGAATTGAACAAAGACAAGGACCTGATTATTCCGAATACCGAAGAGGTCGATAAAATCGAAGAGACCTTGAAATCGGAATTGGAAAAGGACTATCCCAAATATAAAATTCAATCGAAATCATAGCAATGGAAAACAACATTCTGAAAGATCTGAACGCAAGGGTACATAAGGTTTTGGTTGAAAAATTAAGTGTCGATGAAAAACGAGAACGCAATCGTGGCACCTTGGCTATGGTATTTGTTATCCTTTTCTTTTGTGTAATCTTTGTGACGTTTATCATTGGTTATTCGACAACTGATTTTGGTATTCAAGATTATAAAGACCTATTGACGACCGTATCTTCAATACTGTCAGGGCCTTTGGGTTTTATTATAGGGTTTTACTTTAAAGAAAAATATGCTTCCGGGTCAAACCTTGATAATCCCCGGTAAATTGAACCCGTCTTGAGTTATGGTATGCAAGCGAAAAATCATGCTTTTGTTCTCTAATGAAGTACTTTTTTGGCAGCATCCGCCTCTGGCGGACGGTGTGAAAAAAGCACAAAATTAGAGGACATAATGATGATTTTGCAGGTAATAGCATAACTCAAGACGGGTTCATTACTTTATGCTTGAACTTCCGACCTGTATATAATATTTCCATCGCAGAATAAGTGTGTGCCGTATTTCCTGAATTTCCACTATATTCGACGCTGTTCAACACCCTACCAAAC